>NZ_JBVBEF010000028.1:0-84268 GCF_055456055.1 Bradyrhizobium sp. LeoB3 | reverse complement strand
GGCTGCGCTCTGGTCGGCAGCATTGTGGCCCTGACGCTAAGGGTCAATCCGCAGATGGAGGTCACCGGCGCTGCGCCCGGTGCGTCGGCGCCCGCTCGCTGAGAGGACCAGCCTGTCGATGAGCGGGATTGCTCGACACGAAACGTAAACCCCCGCGCGCAGGTGTATGATGCGCATGCCGCGAAATGGCGGGCGGATCTCGCCCGAATGGACCGCCCGGAGTTCGAGAAGATCGCTGCGGTTCTGGTCGGACCCGAGGGAGCGCTGGAGCCGCTGCGGAAGGTCACTTCTGCGGCCGACGCTCCGTCGAGCCTCGCGAACGGCCCAAGCAGGTTCTAGTAGGAACCCGGGTGGCCGGCCTCGGTTGAGCCGCATGACCGGAAGAATTCTATACGAAAGCGCCAATGGCGATGTCTGGCGGCTGGTCCGCCATCCGCACTCCGGACGCCCGGCGGTCGAGCATCAGCCGAACGCCAGTTCAGGCGGACAGGCGTCCTTGACCGAGATCGGACAATTCCTTCGGGCGGGCGGCGACGGACCTGAACACCAGTCCCTGCTCGCGTTGATTGGCACGCTGATCGACGACTGACGCCTGCCCGGTGTCCGCCATGTTCTTTTTCTTTTCCAACCGACTGGGCTGTCTCGGCTCGCTGCTGGTCTCTGCCCTCGTAACCGTGGTGCTGCTTTTCATGTTCGGCATGCTGCGCTTCTGACGTGCGGCAGCGAACAGTCGGCCCATCCGGCATCAAGCCGCTCGAGCGGTCGCATGAGGTCAGGCGGGCGTACCCGGAGCCCCACTCCGAAACATCGGCGCGCTCCGTCCGTTGGCATCGGGGCGTTATTCTGGAGCCCTCACGATGATCGAAACGGATACTCTGCTGGTGAACTGCCCCGAGTGCGGCGCCTGGCCGATGGCCGCGAACCTTCAGAAGCCAGCTTCAGCGCACCGAGAACCGCGACTAAGATGTCCAAAGTGCCATCATCAGGAGAGCGTCCGGATGCGCCGCCCGCCGGCCGCGCAGCGCGGTCCGCACCAGCCGCGCGACCTTGATGCCGCGTGAGCAGCGATGAAGATCCGTTTCCATTCGGAGAGCCACATCGTCGAGCTGGAGGATGGCTCGCGGTGGCAGATCTATCCGGGCGATCTTGACCTGACGCTGAACTGGAAGACCGTGATGCCGAGCGACGATGAGATCAGTTCGCACACGCTGGTCGGGGGCGATGTCAATGTGCGCGTCATTCCCGGCGGAGCAAGTTGGCCTGTTGCCGAGGTTAAAGCCGCGCTGCGTAGGGACGACTGAGGAAGTGCGGCCGGGACGCGCAATCCTTTGGGCGCGGATCGTCTGAAGACGCGCGTTGCGAGGAAGGCCGCCGCCTTTGGCTATCCTCGCGAGCGCTAGTTCTGAATAGCGGGTCCTGAGACCTTTGGCTATCCGCGACAGGCGCCGTAGTTCAACGGCGGGCGACGGTCTCTCCGGTTCAATGGGGTATTAGGATTATCGTTCCATGCGCGGCCGCAGGAACCTTGCACCTTGGCAATCCTTGTAGATCGTGGAGCGGGCCAAGGCTTGGGGTCCGGCGGCAATGTGGTGGACGGTGGCGAAAGAGGCGGCGGCCAACTGGTCGGGCCACAAGGATGCCCGTCAGGGCGCGGCGCTCGCATACTACTCTGTGTTTTCCCTCGGACCGATCATCGTGATCGCCATCGCGATCGCGGGCCTCTTCTTCGGCCACGAGGCGGTCACCTCGCAGGTTACCTCGTCTTTGAAAGGCATGCTCGGCGAGACCGGCGCGAAGGCGATCGAGTCGATGCTGGCGGGAGCTAGCCGGCCGGCGGAGGGGGCGCTGGCGACGATCCTCGGCATCGGCGCCCTGCTGTTCGCGGCGATCGGCGTAGTCGTGCAGTTGAAGGACGCGCTCAACGTCGTCTGGGAGGTGGAGGAATCGGAGGAGGGCGGGATATGGCATTTCGCTCGCAACTACGTGCTGTCGTTCGCAGCGGTCCTCGCCCTCGGGTTTCTTCTCCTCGTCTCGCTGCTGGTGACAGCGGCTCTGGCCGCGGCCGGCAAGTTCGTCGCGCCGTACATGCCCGAGGGCGTTCTGCACGTCGTCAGCCTGGTGGTCTCGTTCGCCGTGGTGACGGTGCTCTTCGCGATGATGTTCAAGTGGCTGCCGGACGTCTCCGTCGGGTGGCGCGACGTCTGGCTGGGGGCACTCCTGACCGCCTTGTTCTTCGAGGTCGGAAAGGCGGCGATCGGCTTCTACATCGGCAAGCAGGGCCTGGAATCGACCTATGGCGCGGCCGCTTCGATTGTGGTCGTGCTGATCTGGGTCTACTACACCTCGCAGATCATCCTGATGGGGGCGGAGATCACGCACGCCTATGCCAAGCACGGAGGTTCGCTCAAGCAGGGAGACCCGGGGGATGCACGCGGGAAAACGCGCCCTCTCTCGCAGCCGGCCGGCGCGACCGGGGCACACTAGAAGCCTCGCGGGGTCAGGCTGACCACTTATCCTCTTCGCGTCGGGCTTCGTCGTCGTTAAGGCGCTCGGCTACGTCCTCGGCGACCGCCGGATCCTCGGCGTTTGCGATGGGCTCGCCATCCTGCTTCTTAATTTTCCGGCCTTCGGCATTCACCGGGAAATCGTCGGGTTGAGAGATTTCTTGGAAGCTGCCATACCATTTCCCTCCTTGAGTATTCTTGTGCTCCCTGCAGTTTCAGCAGTTTCACTTGTGTCACGCGACGAGTGCCGCTGCGCTCGCCGTCTGTCGCGCTCATCCGGAGCTCGCGGCCGGTCCCTGATTCCTAGCTCCCACAGGATGCCTGCGCGTGGCCGCCAGCTTAGAGATCGCGAGCTTTGTTGCCAGTTAAATGAGTTCGCGATCCGGGGTTCCCGACGAGCCTTTGCAACGGACTTCCGTAACCACCGCCATCGAACGTCTTTGCGGATAGGGCGCAGAACGCTATCGCGAGTGGAGCGCTAGGCTAAGGCAGCCGGCTGGCGAGCAGGAGGGCAACCCCCGCCTCGCTCCAGTTCCCACCTTTCTGATCGCCGGCCTCGGCGCGCTTCACGATAGTCCCGGATCGGCCGATCGGCGCTTACGCGGTAGCCGCCGTCCGCCCCGCCTCAGTGATGCGGTATTCGATATCTCCGGATGGAAGCGGTTCGGTTTCCACCAGACCCAGCTCTACGAGCCGCGCCACCGTCTCATGGTCGAATAGCGGTGGGCTGATCCAGGATTCGCCGAGAAGTCTCCTCAGAAAGTCGCGTTCCAGATCGGTCAGCTCCATCTCGACCTCCGCTCGTCCGCTTCTTACGGCACGCGTTGCGACAGCGTCACCCCAGTCCCGGTCGCTGCCGGCTGCGAGAACCGCCTCGCCGGGAACGGAGCCATCGTCGTCCCGTTGACTCCGGAAGACAACCCTACGGGAGGTCAACATGGCCATGGAAGATCGCGAGACGTTCAGCCTGATCGGAAGCGACAAGGTCGAGGGCACGAACGTGTACGGGGCCGACGGGCAAAAGGTCGGCTACATCGAGCGTGTCATGATCGACAAGATCAGCGGCAAGGTGTCGTACGCGGTGCTCAGCTTCGGTGGCCTGCTCAGCATCGGCGACGATCACTATCCGCTGCCCTGGCAGGCTCTGAAGTACGACACCGACCTCGGTGGCTACGTCACCGGAATCACTCAGGACCAGCTTCGCGGCGCCCCCAAATACGCCGACGAGAGCAGTTGGAATTGGAGCGATGCCGCGACCACCCGCTCCGTGAATTCCTACTACGGTGTGCCGGTGGCTTGAGGCGGCACACCGTGTCAGAGGCCTGGCCGGCTGCGGACGCGGCGCACGGCCGTAACGCAGGGAAAGGAGACTTGGATGTGAGCGGCGCCGTTCGTGTTCTGGTCGTTGAAGATGAAGCTCTGATCTGCACCTCCATCGAGGACGCCGTGGTCAAGAGCGGTTTCGAGGCCTGTTCGGTTGATTCTGGTGAGGCGGCCCTCTCCACCTTTCTCGACGGCCGGGAGGGGTGCCGGGCGCTGCTGACGGAGGTCAACCTCGGTGATGGCATCAGCGGATGGGGGCTGGCGCGGCAGATCAGGGAAATCACGCCTAACTTTCCTGTGGTCTACATGACGAGCGCCAGCGCGCCTGACTGAAAATCGCAAGGCGTCGCGGACAGCGTCCTGATCGAAAAGCCATTTGCGCCCGCGCAATTGGCTGCCGCCGTCTCGCAGCTGCTCGATACCCCGGGGCCTCGCCGGGTTGAACCGGGATTGTCGTGAGCCGCGAGCCCTGCAACAGGGGAGGCGGATCAGTAGATCGTCAGCGTGGTGGCAACGCCCAGTCCGCGCGTGCGGCCGCGGCGCGAGCCGCCGCTACCGCCATCCAGTCCCGCAGCAGCCCTCTGTCCTCCTTCGAAAAGGACGCGCGCCGCTTGAGATCCTCCAACGTCTCGCCAGGATGGCATCGCTCGTAATCCTCACGGATCAGCGACTCGAGGTAGGTCGGGTCCTGCTCGCTGATCGTATCGAGGTGCTGGCGCGAGTTGGTCCTCATGGTTGCCCCAGGACACGCACAATCGTGGCCACTCGGATGCAGCACAACGGCAAGAGCGATCGTTAGTTCACGAACAGATCCGCCGGATCTTGGTAGCCGCAATGCAGGGCGAGACGTCGGTGCACGGCTCGGTTATATAACTAGGGTGGTTGCAGCTACCTCCCGGGCGCGATGCCGAGAAAACTGAAGACCTACCAAACCTCGCTGGGCTTCTACGACCAGGCGATCGCAGCGCCGTCGATGAAGGCGGCTCTGGAGGCATGGGGCGCCGACAGCAACCTGTTTCACCAGGGAGTGGCGAAGGAAACCGACGATCCCGAGATCGTCGCTGCCACGATGGCGAAGCCGGGCGTCGTGCTCAGGCGGCCCGTCGGATCCAACGGGCCCTTCAATGAGCACGCCGAGCTGCCGACGGACCTTGCGGACGGCGGGGCCGCAGCGGGGCGGACGAGGCGTCGTGCGAAACCGAAGAAGCCCGCCCCTTCCAAGATCAGCGACAAGCAGGCGCTTTTTCCATCGGAGCTTTTGGAACGTTCTTCGAAGCGATCAGCGCCTTTAGCTAGATCGTGCCCCATCTTGCTCTCGTTTTTCGCTTCTTCCTTGGCAGTGGCCTCGCGCAAGCCTTTAGCGGCCCGTTCGCCCGCTGTTGAACATCAGCTCGGCGGCACCATTCAAGTAGGAAAGCTCTATCTGAAGATCGCCCGGGCCGACGATCCGTACTGGCGCTGCACTGCATGCGAGCGGATTCAACATGCACCGCGGTGTCGGCCGATGCACTCGCTGCTATGCGCCGCTTCCGACGGCGAGAACGGGACCGGTCGAGGAGTTGTGGAATTCGAACTTTCTCGGACGCCGTATCGTCCGCGGGCATTACCAGAACATTCCGCGCTTCAGGCTGAAGTGCGAGGAACTGAGCGGCCAGACTGACGACTTCTCGGAGGCGCTTCAAGGATATCTTCGTTGGTCAAGACAACCCGGTCGGGCAGCACGCACAGGAAATCGACATGCTGTCCGTGACGACGACGATGGAGGTCGGCATCGACATCGGTTCGTTGCAGACCGTCTACCAGGCGAATATGCCGCCCCAGCGCTTCAACTATCAGCAGCGAGTAGGTCGTGCTGGACGAAGAGGGCAGCCTGACGGTGCACGTCGGCGCTGGAACGACGATCATGAACCTCAACAGCGGAGTCGAGGACGAGAATGGCCAAGCCAGGTTCTTCGGCGCCGACGTTGTCACCGATAACGACGTTTTACGCTGGAAGAACGTAACGCTGCCTGAGCAGGCCATCGACCCGGGCATCGAAAGGATCGCCGGCAACGGCAGGTGGACGTTGACAGCGCCCGTCGCCATGAGGTTCGGGCTGCTCGCACAAAAGGAAACAGACGCGCTCTTCCTCGAGGCGACCGGCTTCAATAGGCGGTTGAATTTGGATCTCGTAGCGCGCCGCGGTGCGCGGTCCAGGACCGGTGCCCGGTCGGCCGCGATCAGTGCCACGCACCTCCTTGTGCAGAAGGCAGCGCTCGTGCTCGACGTGGCGCCAGACGAGTTCGACGCATTGGAGCCTCGGCTCCGAGGCGACAGCCCGATGCTTCAGATTGCCGACACCCTGATCAACGGATCAGGCCTCTGCCGGCGTCTCGGAGAGGTCGGGCGCGACGGCCGACCGGAGATCGCGCGGCTGGTCGACGAGGTCGTGGGAGATCGCGGGCAGTGGCCTCTGAGAGACTTTCTGGACGAGCGCCACGTTACGCGCTGCTCGACCTCGTGCTACGCGTGCGTCCGGCAATATCAGAATCGCAGATATCATCCACTCCTCGACTGGAGGCTCGCGATCTCATATCTGCGCGGAATGATTGACCCGCGGTACGCATGCAGTCTCGACGGAAATTTTGACGTCTATCGGGAGCTCCGCGTCTGGCTCGAGAGGGCTCATTCTCTGGCGCAAGCGGTCGTCTCTATGCGGCCCAGGACGTTGCGGACGCGCTGGGGTCGGCGGCCGTCTGCCGTGCATCGAGGAACGAAACGTCGATGGCCGCGTGTAAGTGATGACGTAAGCGTTCTTTGCATGAATAATCGATCTGCCTATATGACGCGACATCTCCTGCTGACCACCAGTTGACCACCGAAACACCGTGAATAAACGGCGATAATGGTGGCCAATCGCGAGCAAACTGCATTGTTTTTGTTGATCTTTCCGATCGTTACTTACGTTCGGGACGCGGGGTTCGTAGGCCGACCCCGACCTCCGGTTATATCCACAAACGTTGCTCGTTGCTGGGCTTCGATTTTCATATTGCCCACGGATCGGCCGATCTGACTGCTCAGGCCGCGGCCTCAAATAGCAATTTGAGATGGTTGCAGGTCCCCGCAACCAAATAAGATGCTGTGATATCAGCATAAATCCAAAAAGCCGCTCGTCAGAGCGGCTTTTTGTTTGTCCAGAATCGCCACCGAGTCGCCACCAGCTGGATCGTCCTGGGGTCGTCGATCTCGGTCATCGGGCCCGAGGCTTCGAACCCGGTTTGGGCGAGAGGACAGAGTTTCTTGGCCGCTGGCAGTTGCATTTTTTTCGACTGCACCCGCCACCAAGACGGCGCGCATCATTGACGGGCATACGAAGCTAGGCTTGGCAGCGGGTGATCATGCGGCGATTGTGTGGCCGCTGTTGTGCGGAATGGCGAAGGCAAAATACTATCTGTTGCTGTGCGATCAGCTTTTGGGCGAAGAGGCGGAGCGGATCGGTGTCGTATCGATGTGCTGCGAGGACGACGAACTGGACGCAAAAGCGATCGAAGTCGCCGGCCGTCTTGCTGCAGGACCGCCGAGTGCCATTCGCTGGACGAAATACGCGCTCAACAATTGGCTCCGGCAGGCCGGGCCGACATTCGATGCTTCGTTGGCGCTTGAATTCATGGGATTTACGGGACCGGAAGTGAAGGAAGGCCTTGCGGCTCTCGTGGAAAAGAGACCGCCGGCATTTCAACCGGACTGTCCGCTCTAAGACGACAAGGACTATCCATGCATTGGCTGCTGGCGGCCCAGTCGCACCTAGCCGAAATCCGCGTTTACAATCAGTGTTCGCCAAGCCGAGCCCCGAGCCGGCAATTTTGCCGCCGACATCAATCCGCAGTCGATGGAAGTGCTGTCCGACGCGCGGATCGAGGCCAGCGTGGTCGAACCTACGCGACACTTTTGCCAAGGAATACGCCAGGGGCTGAAGCCCGTTCAAAACAATTGGATATTCGATGCCACATGCTGCCGACGACATCGCATCCGACATCATCGCGAAATGGGCCGCGGCTTTCAGCAGACTGGACGCCGACGCGCTTTCCTCGCTTTATTCGAAGCACGCGCTGTTCTTCGGCTCGAACCCGAAACTGTATCGCGGGAGAGACGGTGTTGCGGCTTACTTCAAGGGATTGCCGCGGTGGCGGACATCTACCGTTCAATTCAGCGACGTCGTCTTCGAACAGGTCGGCCCCGATCTGGTCTCGCCGGCACGGCGTCGTTTGAGGTTGATCAAGGTGCGATAAAACTGTCGCTCAAGATCACCTGGGTGATCGCCCGCGAGGACGGCGACTGGAAAATCGTCAGCCATCACGCCTCGTCGAAGGCGCCGTTGATTTAACAAGTGCAGGGCCATCATGGAGGGAGCGCTTGGGTTTGGGTCCCGCACTCGCCTCCCCAGAATGCGACTCGTGGGCGACTCGGGATTTGGATGGAAACGCGCCGCCCTGTGTCAGGTGGACGCAGGAGCGATCTCGCAAGCGTAGGAACATCGTTGGAACGAGGAGGTTACGGACCAAAGTTCTTTTTAGAAGGCACTCAAAATGGCTTATTCCCCGGAAGTGGGTCGTCCAGGCGACCACCGAAATCCCCCCCAGGCGAGTGCAGTCGCACCCGCCGACGAGGTCCGCACCATAATGCTGACTGAGGTCTCTTGGGGTGCTGTCTTCGCCGGTGCCACGATTGCTCTCGTGATGCAGATGATCCTCAACATGATTGGAATCGGCGTAGGGCTCTCGACGGTCGACGTCGCGGCGGGAGATACTCCGAGCGCCGGGTCACTTTCCATTAGAGCTGGTATCTGGTGGGTTATCTCCGGAATAGTTGCGGCTGCAATCGGCGGCTACATCGCTGGGCGGCTTTCAGGAAAGGCATCTCACACGACGACGGCCTATCACGGTCTGATTGCGTGGGCGGTTTCCACTCTCATCGTCGTCTACCTGCTCTCGTCGGCAGCCTCGGGTCTGATTGGCGGCGCCCTGAGCACGGCATCGTCAGCACTGGGAGGGGCCGGTAAAGCTATCGGCGGGTCGGTCCAAACTGCGGTCCAGACCGCAGCGCCTTCCTTGAACACCATCAGCGATCCGGCGGCGACCATCGAGAACAGGGTTCGCAGTGCCTCCGGCGGCCAGGATCCCGCGGCACTTCGGGACGCCGCAGCAACAGCCGTTCGTGCGGCGCTCTCGGGAGACCCCGCACAACAGGCCGCTGCGACGGATAAGGCTGCTGATGCTCTGGCCAAGGCGCAGAATATTTCCGTCGATGAAGCCAAGGCTCAGGTTGCACAGTACCAACAGCAGTACCGAGAAGCGCTCGCCAAGGCCAAACTACAAGCACAGCAAGCGGCAGACACCACGGCCAAGACGGTGTCGCGCGGTGCCCTCTTCGGTGCTCTGGCTCTTCTGCTTGGTGCTCTGGCGGCGTTTTTTGCAGGCCAGGTCAGTGCGGTAACGCCGACGGTGACGCGTGGACCAATACGGTCATTCACTTGAAATATGTGGAGAAGACTGTCTAGCCCACATTGGAAGGCGGCCACCGGTCAGGCCGGAAGTACCCACCAGTCCTAGCCGGGCGGAAACCAGGGCTGCTGCTCGCCCGGCCAATTGCGGTCCTTGAGTTCCGGAACAAGTCCGCGCCTTGCGATACGGCTTTTGACCAGCTTCTAGTTCATTTGCCGACCGCAAGGCCCAGCGGCTTGCCGCACGGGCCTGTAGGGTGCGCTTTCGCGCTCATGGGCACCAAGTCACGAGAAGCATCTTCGGCCAACAGTTCGCGCCGCAAGCGCCGGGGACTCATTTCCCGGCGATGGCTTTGGACAGGACATCGCACTGCTCGTCCAAATCCGAATGCGGTTTTTGGCTTTTCACGACCCGTTCCAGCTCAAGCGCTGCGATAGCAAGCTCATCACCTAAATGCTTAAAGAGCTCGCGTTGACGTGGATCGGTCGCCGACATGCCGAGGTCGGCACAGTGCTTCGCATCAGCTCGAAGTTGGTGCCACTTTCCGGTGAGGTCCTTCATGGCTCATGTCCTCGGTTTGGCGTCGTTTGGCGATTGAGCGCGATGGCGCACTGCAGAGCCCTCGCCCAGCGGCCGCGTCCGACACCTTTTTTCGAAGAGCAAGCAGCTGAGCCCTTTCCTGTTCCAGCCTATCCACCACGATAATCACGGTTTGAAAGTCCTCTTTAGAACCGCCTTCGATCGAAAAACCCATGCACGCCTCCACTCGGGAAAAAGTAGCATCACCTCACCCGAGCAGCGAGTCCACTTACCTGTGTTAAGCCGAAGCGAAATTTATTCTCCTTTCGAACATAGACAGTCTTTCTGAGCAAAATCCGATGAGTCGGATTCCCTCGGCTTGAATGCCCGCAAATCGAGCCGGCGAGATTGATTAGATCGTCGTACCAGCGACGCGGCGGACCGCTACCGCCATCCAGTCCCGCAACAGTCCCCTGTCCTCTTTGGAAAACGCCCCCGGCGTCTAAGATAGTCGAGCGTGTCATCGGGATGGCAACGCTCAAAATCCTCTCGGATCAGCGACTCCAGGTAAAACCGTTCCTCCTCATTGATTGGGGAAGGACCGGAATAGAAACCGGGCGGCGTCGCTGACCTCGATGCTCGATTTCGGCTTGATTTGCCGTTTCAATTATCCTTCCGTGCCACGGATGATGATTCTGATCCGTGTCCGCTGATGTTGGCCGAACGGGCGGCGAGCGTCGACAGCCGGCCGTCGGACGCGGCGTGCTCTCGGAGCATCTTTTGGTAGAGCCTCACGTAATCCGTTGACATACGGGCGGCGGAGAAGCGCTCCTCGAAGCGCGCACGGATCGCCTTGCGATCGAGGGTCAGCAGCCCCGGAATGGCGCGCACCGCCTCGTCCACATCACACACGATCCGGCCGGTCAGTCCGTCCTCGACGATTTCAGGGACCGATCCGTGGCGGAAGGCAAGCACCGGGGTACCACATGCCATGGCCTCGATCATCACCAGACCGAACGGTTCGGGCCAGTCGATCGGGAACAGCAATGCGGCAGCCTGGCCGAGAAAGTCGTTCTTTGTGTTTTCGTTGATCTCGCCGACGAATTCGACTCCGCCTCCTCGTAGCATCGGTGCGATAACGTCGCGGAAATAGCTGTCGTCTGCTTTATCAACCTTTGCCGCGATTTTGAGGGGAAGGCCGGCCGATCGAGCAATCGCGATAGCACGGTCCGGCCGTTCCTCCGGTGAGATGCGTCCAAGAAATGCGAGATAGCCGCCTTTCGGTTCGAAATTAGGCGTCAGTAGATCGAGCGGCAGGCCATGATGAACTGTCGCGACAAAGTTTGCGTTTGGCAGCGGCATGCGCTGCGCATTTGAAATCGATACCAGCGGCATGTCCGCGAACCGCCGATAAAAAGGCATGTGGTCGGCGAGGTCCTGCCTGCCGTGAAGGGTGGTCAGCGTACGAGCTCGCTCCGGGCGAAACTGCGGAAAGTGCAGGTAGTCGATATGGAAGTGGAGGAGGTCGAAGTCGTCGGCGCGCTCTCGCACCTTGTCGAGCATGATCATGTGGTGGGGTAGTGCGTCGCGGACGCCCGGCTCGAGGCGTAGGGCGCGCGGCGTGCAGGGTACAAGTTCGGCAGAGGTGATGGAATCTTCGCTGGCGAACAGTGTCACCTGGTGTCCCTGCCGAACCAACTCCTCCGTCAGGTATGAGACGACCCGCTCCGTTCCTCCATAGAGCCGCGGCGGCACGCTCTCGTACAGCGGGGCAATCTGAGCAATCCTCATTTTTCAGTCCGTCCTTCGTTACTCTGAGCCGGCGTTGCCTGAGGCCCTCATGTGTTCACGAGCTTGGCCGCACATCACCAGAGGTGCAGCGGCCGCGGATCTCTACTGAGACTCCGATGATTCAGTGACGTTGCTTTGACTTCTGAGTTGAGCAAGCTCCTCCGCCAGTCTGTGCTCGACCAACCGCCGCTCGTTTTCCGTCAAATGCGTTGCGAGCAATCGGCGATATCGCCGCACATTGGCCTCACTGCTCCACCGTGACGAGATAGCGATGCGGGGCTGGCGATTTCTCGCTGCTTGCTGCGCTTGTGCGGTGAATCTTACCGCGGCGCCGCCCCTTTTCTCCTCTTCGTCGAGCTGCCGCAACGCTGCGAGGATATCCTCAAGATGCATGGGAGCAGCAAGCCCCGGGATCTTGCGAAGGGCTGGGCAGGAATCGACGGTGTACAGGTCCGAAGCCCAGGAGGAGAGAATGACCCGTTTCTCAGGAGGCGACAGCACCTCATCATTCAGGACATCGGCTGGCGAACTATAGTGAGATACAGGATGAAATGGGGCATCTACACTGCCCGTCAAACGATCAGGCCTGCTCATGTCTTGCTCTCCTCTTGCTCCTTTCTCTAGGTTGGTGGCGGACGGCGGCGCGGGCGCCGCCGTCCTGGGCACGTCAGTTGCTGGTGTTGATGGCGATCCGTTTGACGCCCTGGCTGGCTTGCTCGGTTTTCGGCAGGCTCACCGTGAGGACGCCATTGCGGAAGTTGGCTTCGGCCTTGTCTTCCTGGACGCCATCGAGCGGGATACGGCGCTCAAACGAGCCATAGTAGCGTTCGCTGTAGCGCCCGCCATTGTCGTGTTCGGCCTTTTTCTCGCCGCGGATCGACAGGACGCCGTTTGCGATTTCGACCTGGACGTCCTTTTCGCTCAGTCCCGGAAGCTCGGCGGAAATCGTGACGGCCTTGTCGGTTTCGCTGAGCTCGATGCGCGGCCAGCCAAACTGGCCTTCGATCAGCGGGGACCCGGGCCGGCCGACGCTGCCGAAGCTGCCAAACCCGCGGAAGACGTCGTCGAAAAGTCGATTCATCTCACGGTGAAACGTCAGAAACGGATCGTAAGCCTCGCCCGTCGTGAGCTGCTGGTTCTTGTTCCACGGAATTAGATCGCGCATTGTCATGTTGGACTCCCTTTCTCTCAGATGCCCCGCGTGTGCGGATGCGGCACCCGCGCACCAATGCCCTTAGACACGGGCGGCGTCAGGCCGCCTGCTTGTGGGTGATCTGCTCGGTGCCGCCGATCGGAATGCGGCGGGGCTTCATCGTCTCGGGCAGCTCGCGGACGAGCTCGATCCGCAGCAGTCCGTTATCGAACGCTGCCGTCTTCACCTGCACATAATCGGCAAGATTGAACTGCCGCTTGAAACCCTTGGCCGGGATGCCGCGATAGAGGTAATCGCGTTTCGCCTCGTCGGCCTTGCGGCCCTCGACGGTCAGCGCGTTCTGCTCGGCCGTGATCGCGATCTCGTCCGGGTCGAAACCGGCGAGCGCAAGCGTGATCTGATAGTGATCTTCGCCCAGCCGTTCGATGTTGTAGGGTGGATAGTGTTCCTCGACGGTCCGTTGCGTCTCGTCGAGCAGGTCGAAGATGCGATCGAACCCGACGGTCGACCGCCACAGGGGAGTGAAGTCAACGTTCCTCATAGCCAAGTCCTCCTAAGAGCAAGATGGATACGAAGGAGCGCAGGACACCGGTCCGGCGCCCAGTTCAGTCCGCCGGACCCGATCTGGCATCCGGCGCCGCAGCCTTGCGGCAAAACAGAACTACGAAAAACAACTATGGTTTCAAGGGCGCCTCCCGAAATTTTTGCTGCTCCCAGCTTGGGCGGTCAGATGCTCCAGCTCAGCCTCGGCCTCGCTGGCGAGACGAATCAACCGGCGGCGCTCCTCAGCGGACAGGCCGCTTCCCTTCAGCAAGCTATGGCAATGCGCGATCACCCGCCGGTCGCTCTCGATCAGGAACGCGCGCACGGCGTCGGGCAGGTGTGAATCGGAGCGCTCGGAAATCTGCTGACGGTGTGCCAATTCGAACATGGTTGCCCTCAGTAGCAGCAGGCGCGACCCATGCAGCGCGGATCGCGCCACGTGCGGACTCAGCTCACTCTCGGCAAGCTGCGCTCATGTTCGGATGGAAGTTGAAAGGAGCCTGGCTGAATATTGTCCGGCAACAGTAGGATATCGGTCTTGAAAAGCGGGGACCGCGGTTTCCAGCTCATCCAGCGGACCGACTCCAGATAGGAAATGGGTGGGAGCGGCAGAAGGTGGCCAGCGCTGTCGAGCGCCAACCTTGGCGTACTATCCATCCCCCAGGCGCTAACGGGCACGAGCACCATCGCCATGGCAAAAGCGGCTGCGACGGTTCTGCGGACGCCGCGTCCTGATGTCTTGGGCCAAGCCGAGCTGGATGCGTAGTTTCGGGTCATCTCATCCTCCTGTCCTTGAAAAACTGATCCATGCGATCGTGAGAAGGCTGAGGGCGAACATGAGCCAATGCATTGCCGTCGCCCCAATCTTGCGCGATCGATCCTGAATGCGAGTGCTCATCTGAGGCTCCCTGGCGCTTGTGAGCTTCCTTTCTCGTCGCGGTTGGCGGAGAGCCCGGCCGTTTCCGGCCGGGCCCGTGCTTGATTAGAAATCCATTGGCGGCGTTGCAGCGGCCGGCTCGGACTTCTTGGGCTTGTCGGCGACCAGTGCTTCCGTGGTGATCAGCAGAGCTGCAACGGAGGCCGCGTCCTGCAACGCGGTGCGAACGACCTTTGCGGGATCGATCACGCCGGCCTTCACCATGTCCTCATATTCGCCAGTGGCGGCGTTGAAACCCCAGTTGTAGTCGGAGTTCTCGAGCAGCTTGCCGACGACGAGCGAGCCGTCCTCGCCGGCGTTCTGGACGATCTGCCGCGCCGGCACCTGGATCGCGCGGCGCACGATATCGACGCCGGCCTTCTGATCGGCATTGGCGGTCTTTAAGCCATCGAGCGCTTTCAGCGCACGCAGCAGCGCCACGCCGCCGCCCGGCAGAATGCCTTCCTCGACCGCAGCGCGAGTCGCATGCATGGCATCGTCGACCCGGTCCTTCTTCTCCTTGACCTCGACTTCGGTCGCACCACCAACACGGATTACGGCGACGCCGCCGGCGAGCTTGGCCAGCCGCTCCTGCAGCTTCTCGCGATCGTAATCGGAGGTGGTCTCCTCGATCTGCGACTTGATCTGGGTGACGCGAGCCTCGATGTCCTTCTTGGCCCCGGCGCCGTCGACCACGGTCGTATTCTCCTTGTCGATCACGACCTTCTTGGCGCGCCCGAGCATCTTCAGCGTGACATTCTCGAGCTTGATGCCGAGATCTTCCGAAATCACGGTGCCGCCGGTGAGGATGGCAATATCCTCCAGCATGGCCTTGCGGCGATCGCCGAAGCCTGGCGCCTTCACCGCCGCGACCTTGAGGCCGCCGCGCAGTCGATTGACCACGAGCGCGGCAAGCGCTTCGCCCTCGACATCCTCGGCCACGATCAGCAGCGGCTTGCCAGACTGCACCACCGCTTCGAGCAGCGGCAGCATGGTCTGTAGACCGGACAGCTTCTTCTCATGGATCAGAATGTAGGGATCCTCGAGTTCGACCCGCATCTTTTCGGTGTTGGTGACGAAGTAGGGCGAGACAAAGCCGCGGTCGAACTGCATGCCCTCGACCACCTCCAGCTCGGTGTGGAGGCTCTTGGCTTCCTCGACGGTGATGACGCCCTCATTGCCGACCTTCTGCATCGCATCGGCAAGGAAGCGGCCGATCTCAGTATCGCCATTGGCCGAAATGGTGCCGATCTGGGCAATCTCCTCGTTGGAGGTGACCTTCTTGGCGTGGGACTTGAGGTCATTGACAATGGCGTCGACCGCAAGATCGATCCCGCGCTTGAGGTCCATCGGGTTCATGCCGGCCGCAACGGATTTCGCGCCCTCCTTGACGATGGCCTGGGCCAGCACGGTCGCAGTCGTGGTGCCGTCCCCGGCAAGGTCGTTGGTCTTGGAGGCGACTTCGCGCACCATCTGTGCGCCCATGTTCTCGAACTTGTCTTCCAGTTCGATTTCCTTGGCGACGGTGACGCCATCCTTGGTGATGCGGGGTGCGCCGAAGGATTTCTCGATCACGACGTTGCGTCCCTTGGGACCGAGGGTGACCTTCACGGCGTTCGCCAGCGTGTCCACGCCCCGCAGCATCCGCTCGCGGGCTTCCGTGGAGAATTTCACGTCCTTGGCAGCCATTTGCCTGCTCCTTTCTCTCAATGACTGTCAGCTCTTGCAATTTGCTCAGGCGGCCTTCTTGAGCGAGCCGGTCTTGTCGACCACGCCCAGAAGATCGCTCTCCTTCATGATCAGGTAGTCCTGGCCGTCGATCTTCACCTCTGTGCCGGACCACTTGCCGAACAGCACGCGGTCTCCCGGCTTGACGTCGATCGGGGTCAACTGGCCCTGCTCATTCCTCGCGCCGGGCCCCGCGGCGACGATCTCGCCCTCCTGCGGCTTTTCCTTCGCGGTGTCGGGAATGATGATGCCGCCGGCAGTCTTCTCTTCGGCATCGATGCGGCGCACGAGCACGCGGTCGTGCAATGGACGGAAATGCATGCACATCCTCCTTGTCAGGTCAGCGATGTCATAAAGCCGGGTCCGGGACCGGCCCCGGGCGGAAAACGACCTAGGAAGCGGAAAAAAGTCCGTCAAGGGTCCCTAAATAAATTTTTGTCACTCCGGGCGACCGAGTGCCAGGCCGCCTCTTGAACGGCCATTTTCGGTCAACCAGCTAACCGACGCGGCGGCCGCTGGAGGCCGAAAGACAGATTCTGGGGGAGATTTCATGCGAGTTTTGCGTTTGCTCGGATGGCTGGGCGTCATCTCCGGGTTGTGGTGGGCGCTGTCGGCAGCGCCGGCCACCGCTCAGATTCCGGACCTCAATACAGGCCGCGTGCCGACGCTTGCGCCGCTCGTGCGGGAAGTGACGCCCGCGGTCGTCAACATTTCGGTTCAGGGGCGAGTGCGCGAGGACAATCCGCTTTACCAGGATCCGCTGTTCCGCGAGTTCTTCAACGTCCCGAAGCAACTGGAGAAGGAAGTCAGCGCGACCGGTTCGGGCGTGATCGTCGACGCCCAGCGCGGTTATGTGCTGACGGCGAACCATGTCGTCGCCAATGCCACCGCAGTGCAGATCAGGACCAAGGACGGCCGCAAGTTCGCCGGTCGGGTTGTGGGCCGCGATCCGCCCACCGATATCGCACTGCTGCAGATCAGGGAGCCTGCCGGGCTCAAGGCTATTGCACTCGGCGACAGCGACGCGCTTCAGGTCGGTGACTTCGTGATCGCGGTCGGCAATCCCTTCGGACTCGGCCAGACCGTCACCTCGGGCCTCGTCAGCGCGCTCGGGCGCACTGGGCTCGGCAAGCACGGCTATGAGGATTTCATCCAGACCGATGCGGCAATCAATCCCGGCAATTCCGGAGGCGGGCTGATCAACTTGCGAGGTCAGCTGGTCGGCATCAATACGGCGATTATCTCGCCGGGCGGCGGCAATGTTGGCATTGGCTTTGCGGTGCCGATCAACATGGCGCGCGAGGTAATGAACCAGCTTGCGGCGACCGGACGAGTCGAGCGCGGGCGCATCGGCATTGCGCTGGAGGACATGGAAGCGCCGGCCACGGGCGCGACGCAGGGCGCCCGCATCAAGGAAGTCAGTCCCGGCTCTCCGGCGGAGCGCGCGGGGCTGCGCCGCGGCGACATCATCCTCAAGGCCAACGACATTCCCGTCCGCAGCGCAACGCAGATGCGCAACGTGATCGGGCTGACGCCGGTCGGCCGGCAGGTGCGGCTGACGATCGAGCGCGACCGCATGACCGAAAGTGCCACGGTGGAGGTTGTTCCGCTGAGCGATCAAAGGGCGCGGGTGCGAGGGCCCGGGTGAGCGATGTCCGCTTGTGGCCATAGCTGAAGACTGCATTAGGGATTGTTACGTCGGCTCGCCGCGGTAGACCGGGCTTCGCTGAACGCGGCTCCATCGCGAGAACGCCGCCGCACTTGACCGCGTCATTCGACAGGCCAAGCCAACTATCTCAGCCCCCATCAGGGTTCTCCAGACTTGCCCCCGCCCCGACACTTTCCTCGGGCGACAGCACCACGAATTCATCCCGCTGCCTGATCAGGTGATGGTAGAGTCAGGACATCACTGGCAGTGAGCGATACGGGCGCTGGTGGCTGAGAGACGGTTGCGCTCCCGCCTGCACAGGACGGGAGCGAGCTATGTCAGACCTTCTTCAATCAGAAGTTCGCGCGATGCAGCTTCGTCACTTGGAGGAAGCCGAGCGGCACGTTGCCGAGGCCGAACGACACATTGCTGAGCAAGAGCAACGGATTGTAAACCTCGCCCGCCTCGGCCACGATCTAGCGGAAGCTAAGATACTTCTGGAGAACTTTAATGCATGTCAGGTGCTGCACATCCAGCACCGTGATCGAATTCGCACAGAGCTAGAGCGGTAGGTCACCCGCATCGGCTGCCTCCGAGGTCGCCTTGTGGCTTATAATCGAACCCGGATGGAAGATCGCCGCGTCAGCTCACGGGGAGAGGCCGGACACCGCTCAGCGTGGCATTCAATGACCCATCGTGACCGGAAGCTGACATTTGCATTGGCAAGGGCCCCTTGACCGACGTTGAAGCATGTCCGGCTCGGGTCCGGGATTTGCAACAACCGAAATCCAGACTAGCAGCAACGATCGATAAAAGCGTTGAACAATAGCCGCTGCGGAACGTTCGAGGGTTTTGCCAGCCCAGGCGGCATGGTCAGTTCGTCATGCGGCCGTTGCGTTTCCGGCGGATTGCTGCCCTTCTTGCTCCAGCCAATCGCAAAACGCCGCTGTCTGTGAGCCACTTTCGGTGCCCGTGGGCAAGTAGGCGAAGTAGCTCCTCGCCGGAAGGCTGACATCGGGAAACGGCGCGATCAGGCGGCCGGCCGCGACGTCGTCGCCGATCAGGGCGGTCGGTCCCATCGCCACGCCCAAACCATCGATCGCCGCCTGAATGGTCAGAAAGAAATGATCGAGTGTCAGCGTCGCCGCCGGGGTGACGCGAGGCTGTCCGGCTTGCACCAGCCAATCGTGCCATAGCCGCGGCATCGACGTGACGTTCAGCAACGTGTGCTGCGCGAGATCGGAAACGTCCTCCAGCGGCAGCTTCGCGACGAGTGCGGGGCTGCAGACCGGCAATCGGCGCTCCGAAAGAAACAGCCGGGACGTAAAGCCATGAAACGAATCCGGGCCGCCGCGGATGACCACGTCGAACGTGTCGGCAAGCGCGTCGATCGGGTCGTTTGACGTGGTGAGGCGGACCTCGATGTCGGGTCGCTCGTTGCGAAAACGGCTCAGCCGGGGAAGAAGCCAGCGCATGCTGAACGTCGCCAGCGCGTTGACGCGCAGCACGGCGGCCGGCACTTCGCCGCGTGTCGCGTGATGGCGCCTGACAGCGGACGAAATGCGGTCGAGCGCCGGGCCGATCTCCTCGAGCAGCGCTGTGCCGGCTGGTGTGAGCGTGACCCGCCGCGTTGATCGCCAGAACAGCGCGGGCGCTCCCAGCCGATCCTCAAGGAGGCGCACCTGCTGACTGATTGCGCCATGTGTCACGCCCAATTCGGTCGCCGCTTCCTTGAAGCTGCCAAGGCGAGCTGCCGCCTCGAAAGCGCGGACGGCGTTGAGCGGTGGCAAAGTCCTGCGCTGGACGGGAATACTCATTGGATAGAAATCCTAACTCATAGCTCGATTATTACTGATTTGTGACGGTCACCTCAATAGTCCAGATTGGATTGGTCGCAAGAATCAGCGCGCCGGCAGGTCCGAAAGGGATCGCGGTGTAGATTTTCTATCATCCCAAGAGTTCTCCTTCACCCCGGAAGCGGAGGAATCGACATGAACGACGCAGCGATGGCGGCTGCGAGCCGTCCGCGCGAAACCGCATCAAGTTCGTCGGCCCCGGCGAAATCGCGCAGCCTGCTGGCCGCGTGCCTCACCCACGCGCTTCATGACGGCTATACCGACGGTCTCTATGCCTTCCTGCCGGTCTGGCAGGCGCAGTTCGGCCTGTCCTATGCGGCGCTCGCCGTCGTGCGCGCACTGTATTTCGGGACGATGGGGGGCATGCAGATCCCGGCCGACCGCGTTCTTCGCGGCTTGTCGCCGCGCGCGGCGCTAATCCTGTCTACCGTCGCTGCGGCGGGGGGCTTGCTGATCATGGCGCTGCCGTTCGGCTTCGCGGGTCTTTGCGTCGGCCTCGTCGTAGCCGGCATCGGATCGAGCATCCAGCACCCACGTGGTTCGATGCTCGTCACCGACAGTTATGGCACGGCGGCGCGACGGCCGCTCGGCATCTACAACTTTTCCGGCGATCTCGGAAAAGCCGCGTTGCCGGCGTTCATCGCAGTGCTGCTGCCGATCTTCGCCTGGCAATCGGTGCTGGGCTTGATGGCGATGCTTGGAGCCGTCCTGGTGGTCGCGCTGGTCCCGTTGGCACCGGCGGCTTCGGTCACGAGGAATGTCACGGGAGAGGTGACGTCCGGCCGCGGCCGCCGCGGCTTTGGCATCCTCACGACGATCGGCGCGCTCGATACGGCGACCCGCATGGGATATCTGCTGTTTCTGCCCTTCCTCATCCATGGACAGGGCGGGGGCTTGCCGGCCGTTGGAGTCGCGCTTGCCCTGCTGTTCATCGGTGGCGCGTTCGGCAAAGCGACATTCGGCTGGCTCGGCGAGCGGCTGGGCGTTGTCGGTAGCGTCATGGTGAGCGAGGCCGTAACAGCCCTGCTCATCGTGGCGACGCTGTTCACGCCACTGACGCCAACGCTCATCCTGCTGCCGTTGCTCGGCATCGTGCTGAACGGCACCTCGTCGGTGCTCTATGGCACCGTGCCGGAGCTTTCCGACGGCGATACGGGGCGGGCTTTCGCGGTCTTCTATACGAGCGTCATCGGCGCGGGAGGTCTCGCGCCGATCCTCTACGGCGCGGTTGCCGATCACAGCAGTCGGATGATCGGCGTGCTGGCCTCGGCGGCGACGGCCGCCCTGGTCGTCCCACTCGTGCTGGCCCTGCGGCCCCACCTGCGCAGCTCCGCCGCAGGACCGCGCGAGAAGTTCGTTTGATGCCGATGCCGGACGGGCGGCGGAACGACCAATGCCGCCGCGCCGTGCGTATCGGCCGGTCACAGTCCTGGATCATCATCCCATCACCACATGGAGGTTCGCTCAATGGATACCATCTCGCAGGCGCCGCTCATTCTGATAACGGGTGGAAGTCGTGGCGTCGGCGCGGCAACCGCGCGGCTTGCTGCCGCACAGGGCTACGATGTCGCGATCAGCTTCGTCTCCAACGAAGCTGCCGCCCTTGCAGTGGCGGCTGATGTGGAAGCCGCGGGGCGGCGGGCGTTGCCCGTGCGCGCGGATAGTGCGGATCCGCAGCAGGTGGCGCAGCTCTTCGCGGCGATCGACCGGGAGTTCGGCCGGATCGATGTCCTGGTGAACAACGCTGCTGTCCTTGCGCGGCAGTCCCGGCTTGAGGACCTTGGTTTCGAGCGGATGCAGCGGATCTTCGCCGTCAACGCGATTGGTCCCATTCTCTGCGCCCAGCAGGCGGCCAAGCGGATGTCCTATCGGTACAACGGGCGGGGCGGCTCCGTGATCAACGTCTCGTCCGCGTCGGCCCGGCTCGGCAGTCCGGGCGAATATGTCGACTACGCCGCGTCGAAGGGTGCGCTGGAGACATTCACGACCGGTTTCGCCAAAGAGGTCGCGCGCGACGGAATTCGCGTCAACTGCATTCGCCCCGGACACATCTACACCGAGATGCATGCGAGCGGCGGAGAGCCGGGGCGGGTAGATCGCGTCAAGGACTCGATCCCGATGGGACGAGGCGGGCAGCCTGAAGAGGTGGCGCGCGCGATCCTGTGGCTAGCCGGCGCCGAGGCCTCGTTCGTCACCGGCACGTTCCTCGATGTCACTGGCGGCAAGTGAGCAACAGGATTTGGCGCCGGGATCTTTCCTCGACACACCATCAAGTCGCAAAACCATGCGACTTGGAAGTCGCGCCTTTCGAGACGACTTGCTCGCGCATGCAGCAGACATGAACAATGAATTGCCGCCCTGGGGAAGATACATGTCAGCTTCTAGCCCATCGCGACATCCTGCGTTGCCCCACGAACTTGGTCGCTATCGGGACAAAGCGGACGTAGAGTCACGCCGACGGTTTTATGGGTACACGGCCTGATTGCGGCTTTTCGGGGTAGTTGCGCCAATACCAAAATGAACGCTTGCACGAAATTCCATTTTCGCGCGTAGCTGAAATGGTGGGTTTTGGTCTAGAAGGGTCGAAAATGCTTTGTCTTTCGACGGGGATTGACTGACCGTCTCTCCGCCACTTCGAGTTTCGCTCTATCCCTTCCGTCCGACCGATCAGCCCCTCAAGCCGCTGCCTCAACTAATAATTTGAGATGGTTGCAGGTCCCCGCAACCAAAGTTGATAGCAAGCCCCAGCGATCTTACCCGATCGCTGGGGATTTCTTTTGATGACCTGAATGGCGCCAACGGCCGGGCTCGCAGGTTCAAGGGCGCTCCGGCTAGCGTTCGTGGCTCCACGGGAACAGCGACGCCGGGAAATCCGCTGCGTAGCGATGACCTATCGGCGTGCGAGGCTCCTCCTGTGGGGGACTCGGGTCGGGCTCGACCACCTTCCGATAAAGATGCCAGGTGGCATGACCGAGCACCGGCAGCACGACAGCGAGGCCGACGAAGAACGGCAGCGAACCGATCACCAGCAGCGCCGCCACGATCAGCCCCCATGCGGCCATCACAAATGGGTTCTCTTTCACGGCCCGCAGCGACGTCCGGATGGCGTCTATCGCAGTGGCATGTCTGTCCAGCATCAACGGAAACGATACGACGCTGACGCACAGGGACACGACGGCGAACAGGAAGCCGACGCCGCAGCCGATGATGATGAGCGACCAGCCTTCCGGCGTCGTCAGCACGCGCGTTGCGAAATCAGGGATGCTCGCGGCCGCGGCATGGCCGAACGTGGCAACGTAGATAGCGTCCGCGGTGGCGATCCAGACCCCGAACAAAACGAGCAGGAGCACGCCGAGGCCGAGAATGGCGCCGAAGGACGGTGCGCTCAGCACGTGCATCGCATGCCATGCCGCGGGTTCCTCGCCGCGTTCGCGGCGGCGGCTGAGTTCGTAGAGGCCGAGCGCGGCAAAAGGACCGATCAACGCAAAACCGGCCGCCAGTGGAAACAGCAGCGGCAGCACCGAATAGCCAAGGACCAGCCTGAACAGCACAAGACCGAGAACAGGATAAATTCCGCACAGGACGACAGCGTGAGTTGGTATCGCTTGGAAGTCTTCCCAGCCCAGGCGCAGCGCGTCGCGCAAGTCCGAAAGGCTGATCCTGCGAACGGCATAGGCGGTGGAGACGCCGAAGAATTGCAGGTGAGGTCTTGCAAAATACTGAGTGGCCATGGCTCCGGTCTCCTTGCTCGTGATCGCAAGGGGGAACGGCGCGGCCTTCAACTCGCGCACATTCGCCTCATGCGCGGAAATCGCGATCGAACCCGGCGAGCCAGATTCAGCGAGAAGGAGCTTTGCCGGGCGACACCTGTCGCAATGGTGTAGGAGCTTAAGGAGATGAGAGCAAGATGGCGCTCACGGTTGGGTGAATTGTGCGGTTGCACAATCTCTCTTGTTGCGTCGCATTATCAGGCGGACGGTTGCCGTCCGACAATTGACGGTTTGCGCGACGCCGCTGACGCGGGGCGCGGCATACTCCACTATTGACGCCCGGCTCGACGCGTACCATCCTTCATATAACGCCCCCAGCTCCGATGAGACTTGCGGTCGTGGCGTGCAATCCGCGTCGCGACCAGTGGAATGGGCGAGGCAAGAGGCACGACGACAGCGGATGTAAAGTCCGCCATCGCGACAGACGTGAGCTCCGCCCTCCGGTTCGTATCCGCAGCCTTTTAGCGGCAAGGATGCATGAGGGATGGCTGTAGCAATTATTCTGCTTTTGGTCGCAATCGCCTCGGTGGTGTTCCACCTCTTCAGCCCGTGGTGGTGGACGCCGCTTGCCTCGAACTGGGGCTACATCGACGACACCATCACCCTGACATTCTGGATCACCGGCGCGGTCTTCGTCGCGGTCGTCGCGTTCATGGCCTACTGCGTCTTCCGCTTCCGCCACAAGGAAGGAAGGCGGGCGGACTACAATCCTGAAAACAAGCGGCTCGAATGGTGGCTCAGCGTCGGGACAGCAATCGGCGTCGCTGCGATGTTGGCACCGGGACTGGTCGTCTGGCACCAGTTCGTGACCGTCCCGGCCGGTGCGACCGAAGTCGAGGTCATGGGGCAGCAGTGGCAATGGAGCTACCGGCTTCCTGGAAAAGACGGCCGGCTGGGGACCACCGACGCCCGCCTTATCAGTGCCGACAATCCCATGGGCTTGAATCCCGACGATCCGAACGGAAAAGACGACATCGTTGTTCAAAACGACGATCTGCACCTGGCGATCGGCAAGCCTGTGAAGGTGCTGCTCCGCTCAATTGACGTCCTGCATGATTTCTATGTGCCCGAGTTCCGGGCCAAGATGGACATGATACCAGGCTCGGTGACCTATTACTGGTTCATGCCCACGCGCACCGGAACGTTCGAGGTCCTCTGTGCAGAACTCTGCGGGGCCGCGCATGCGCAAATGCGCAGCAAGGTCGTCGTCGAGGAAGAGAAAGAATATCACGCGTGGCTGGAGAAACAGCGGACATTCGCTGAGTTGTCAGGCCAGCGCAACGTTGCGAAGGCGGCGTACAAGACAGGTAGCGAATGAGCATACCGCCGAGGAGGCGCCATCCATCGTAAGGCGAACTCCTCGCTGAACGGAAGGCCAAGGAGGAATTCCGATGGTCGATGTCCCGTATGACACAATCGCAGGCGTTCCGCCCGCTGAGGTTGGTGAGGTCGAACTCTATCATCCGAAGAGCTGGTGGACGAGGTACGTTTTTTCGCAGGATGCCAAGGTCATCGCCGTCCAGTATTCGATCACGGCGATGGCGATCGGAATGGTCGCGCTGGTGCTGTCGTGGCTGATGCGACTGCAACTGGGATTTCCCGGCACGTTCTCCTTCATCGATGCCAACCAATATCTCCAATTCATCACCATGCACGGCATGATCATGGTGATCTACCTGCTCACCGCGTTGTTCCTCGGGGGCTTCGGCAACTACCTCATCCCGCTCATGGTCGGTGCCCGGGACATGGTTTTCCCCTATGTGAACATGCTGAGCTATTGGGTCTATCTGCTCGCGGTTCTGGTGCTGGTCTCGACCTTCTTCGTGCCTGGCGGGCCCACGGGCGCCGGCTGGACGCTCTACCCACCGCAGGCGATTCTCTCCGGCACTCCCGGGCAGGACTGGGGCATCATACTCATGCTGGCCTCTCTGATCCTGTTCATTATCGGCTTCACCATGGGCGGCCTCAACTATGTGGTGACGGTGCTGCAAGCGCGCACGCGCGGCATGACGTTGATGCGGATGCCCTTGACGGTGTGGGGCATATTCACCGCCACCGTCATGGCGCTGCTGGCCTTCCCGGCGCTGTTCGTCGCCTCGGTGATGCTGCTGCTTGACCGGCTCCTCGGCACCAGCTTCTTCATGCCGACCCTCGTCGAGATGGGCGAGCTGACGAAATATGGCGGCGGCAGCCCAATCCTGTTCCAGCACCTGTTCTGGTTCTTCGGTCATCCCGAAGTCTATATCGTCGCCTTGCCGGCCTTCGGCATTATTTCCGATCTGATCAGCACCCACGCGCGGAAGAACATCTTCGGCTATCGCATGATGGTCTGGGCCATCGTGGCAATCGGCGCTCTCAGCTTCGTCGTATGGGCGCACCACATGTATGTGAGCGGCATGAATCCGTATTTCGGGTTCTTCTTCGCCACCACGACGCTCATCATCGCCATCCCGACCGCGATCAAGGTCTACAACTGGGTACTGACCCTCTGGCGCGGCGATATTCATCTCACCATCCCGATGCTGTTCGCGCTGGCGTTCATCATCACGTTCGTAAATGGCGGGCTGACCGGCCTGTTTCTCGGCAACGTGGTCGTGGACGTTCCGCTGTCGGACACGATGTTTGTTGTCGCCCACTTCCACATGGTGATGGGCATTGCGCCGATCATGGCCGTGTTCGGCGGGATCTATCATTGGTATCCGAAAGTCACGGGACGAATGCTCAATGAGGCGCTCGGACGGTTCCACTTCTGGGTCACGTTCCTCGGGGCTTACGCGGTCTTCTTCCCGATGCACTATCTGGGCCTTCTGGGCATGCCTCGCCGCTATCACGACATTGGCGAAACGGCCTTCATCCCGGCATCTGCCCATGACCTCAATGCGTTCATGAGCGTGGCGGCCCTGATCGTCGGCTTCGCCCAGCTTGTCTTCATCTTCAATCTGATCTGGAGCCTGTTCAAAGGGAAAGAGGCGGGCGGCAATCCCTGGGGAGCCGCATCGCTGGAATGGCAGACACCGGAGACCCCGCCGGGGCACGGCAACTGGGGCAAGGAGCTCCCGATCGTCTATCGCTGGGCCTACGACTACAGCGTACCTGGCGCCGCCAGGGACTTCGTGCCGCAAAATGAGCCGCCAGCCAAACTATCGCCGCAGGGGGCCCATCCGTGAGCGCCGTTATCCTGTTCATGGCTGGAATAGCGGCAATTGCGGGATGGTGGCTCTCGCAGCAACGGCTGACAGCAAAACCCTGGCTGGAGGAAGGAGTGATCTTCGATCTTCGCGAGGAGAGCGGATCGTCGTCGCAGGCGGCGAAGATCGGATTGGGGGTATTTCTCGCGGTCGTCGGCTCGCTGTTCGCGCTGTTCATCAGCGCTTACTCCATGCGCATGAACATGGTGGACTGGCGGACGCTGCCGGTGCCGGCGCTGCTGTGGTTCAACACGGTTGTGCTGGTGTTGAGCAGCGTCGCGCTGCAATGGGCGTACATGGCCGCGCGCCGCGGCGACATGGACAGTGTCAGCGTCGGCCTCTGCACTGGCGGAGCATGCGCCGTTACATTCCTGGTTGGGCAGCTTCTGGCGTGGCGACAGTTGAATGCCGCTGGGTATTTCGTCGCGTCCAACCCAGCGAATTCTTTTTTCTATCTGATCACCGCGGTGCATGGGCTGCATCTGATGGGCGGTCTCGTGGCGCTCGGCAGAACGATCGCCAAAGTGTGGCGTGGCGCTGAGGTCGCAAAGGTGCGCGCGAGCGTGGAGCTCTGCGCCATCTATTGGCACTTCCTGTTGCTGGTCTGGCTGGTCTTGCTCGGTCTGCTGACCGGCTGGACAGATAATTTCGTCGACATCTGTCGCCAGTTGCTCAGTTAGGGAGAGCAGGGATCGATGGCAGAGACTGCGCTGACAAACATCGGAGCATCGCCCGCGCGGCTGGAGGGGTGGCGAGGGATCGTTGCCGACTGGTCCTCGGATCAGCGCGCATTCAAGAACGTCTCCTGGGGGAAGGCCATGATGTGGATCTTCCTCCTGAGCGACACCTTCATCTTCAGTTGCTTCCTGCTGTCGTACATGACGGCGCGAATGTCCACGACCGTGCCGTGGCCCAACCCCAGCGAAGTCTTTGCCCTCAATATCGGCGGCCAGCACATCCCGCTCATCCTGATCGCGATCATGACCTTCATCCTGATCAGCAGCAGCGGCACGATGGCGATGGCGGTCAATTTCGGCTACCGCCGTGATCGCGTCAGAACCGCAGCCTTGATGCTGGTCACCGCTGCATTCGGCGCCACGTTCGTCGGAATGCAAGCCTTCGAGTGGACCAAGCTGATCATGGAGGGCGTCCGGCCCTGGGGCAACCCGTGGGGTGCGGCGCAGTTCGGCGCCAGCTTCTTCATGATCACCGGCTTCCACGGCACCCACGTGACCATCGGTGTGATTTTCCTGATTGCCATCGCACGAAAGGTCTTGCGGGGAGACTTCGATGTCGAAAGGCGAGGCTTTTTCACAAGCCGCAAAGGGTACTACGAGATCGTCGAAATCACCGGCCTGTACTGGCACTTCGTCGATCTTGTGTGGGTGTTCATCTTTGCCCTTTTCTATCTTTGGTGAGGTTGGCGCATGACAGAAGCCGCGATACATGTGGAAGGCCAACAACCTTCGCTGCACGTTCACGCCCATGAGGCCCATGCGCCGGGAGCCGCCCAAGCAAAGGGCCAGCAGCATCCGATCAGGCTCTATCTCGTGGTCTGGGGATGGCTGTTCGTCCTTAGCACCTGCTCCTATCTCGTCGATTATTTCGGCATCCATGGCCATCTGAGATGGTCGCTGATCCTGCTGTTCATGGTTTTGAAGGCCGGTCTGATCGTCGCCGTCTTCATGCACATGGCCTGGGAACGGTTGGCCTTGGTCTATGCCATCCTGCTGCCGCCGGGGCTGGTGTTGGTGTTCGTGGCGATCATGGTGTTCGAATCTGACTACACGCATCTGCTCCGGGTCATATTTTTCACGCCAATGGCGTAGCTCCCATCGCTTCGGAGCGAAGGAGAACGGCAATGACCAAGGACAGCGTAGCGGCACACGAGTGGAGATTTCGGGATGCAGTTTACCGTCGGGTTTAAGCTAAGGGGGAAAACGGACCATGTCGTCCTGGACGGACAAGACGCGCTCGATGCCGCGCTGAAGGTGAAGGCAGAGCTCCCGGAAGCCGTCATCATGTACGTGCGCCCACAAAACCGGCGTGGCGACACACGTCATCCGTCACGTGCGCTCGCTGAAGATGTTCTTCGATGAGAGCTCGGCGGAAACGCACCTCACCGCATCCTCGACGACGGGTCGGAACGCGTTGAGTAGATCGCCGTCGAGCTTGTTTCCCATATCCTGCATTATCCTGAAGGCGTTCATTGGCGGCAGCGATTGGCGGTAAGGTCGATCTTCGACCAGTGCGGAAAAAATATCGGCAATTGTGATAACGCGTACGAGATCTGCAATCTGCCCGGTGCGAAGCCGGTCCGGATAACCCGATCCATCGAGCAACTCGTGGTGATGAAGCACGCAATCGAGGATCTCAGCCGGAAAGCCGCCCTGTTGCGTGAGCAGGTCATATCCGTACCGGGGATGTTGTCTTATCTGCTCCATCTCATGGTCGGTCAATTTTCCCGGCTTGTCGAGAATATCAATTGGAATGAACGATTTTCCGACGTCGTGCAGCAGCGCGGCGTGCGCGATGCGTTGTTGGTCTTTGGGACGCATCTTCAGCTTCTGTGCGAACGCAACGGCGAAACCGGTCACGAGCAGGCTGTGCCTGTAGGTGCCGCCATGATGCCTCCGCACCGTTTCCATCCAGGGACCAATTCCCCAGACGTCGAGCGCCTCCAGGATCAGCGGGGTGTTGGCTTCGAGAGTTTCGAATGGAAATGAGCTCTCGTTGTGCGGCGCCTCGATTGTCTGCGCGAGGGCGCGATGAGCAGCGAAAACGCCCCGCAATACGATTTTGTTGCGCGATGGTGTTTCCGACTTGGTGCGCGCGTCATGTATTGGAGAAAATACCCGCAGCACTTCATCGGCATCGAATGGATGGTGGATGTAGTTGCGTACGCCGAATGTCTTTGCGCGACGTATCCTTTCGGCAAGCGCGCGTTCTCCAATGCTCTTGTCGATAACGATGAGGCTGGGCAGCGAACGTGCCAGGATTGCCTGACGAGTGGGACGAAGCGCTCGGATCACCTGCGTTGACGAAAGATCAACGTCAAGAACGACGCAAGAAGCGAAATCATCGATGACAAGAGGGTCAATCGCCGGCGGCAGCAAATGAACGTCGCAGGTTTGACTGAGTATGGATGCCAGCGGTCTTGTCCGTTCCGGCGTCTCGGTTATGAGGGCGATATGAAGTTGTCGGACTGTCGTGGCGGCCTCGATCATGCGATTCACTTTCCTGGCGGTCTCGCCTGTTCGTAAATTATCGCGGCTGTCTTTTGGTGCGCTGGTACCTGCGCGAGCGACGGGGAGGCAACGGAGCTTGCAATGTTGCGAACATCCACCTCATTCCTCCTGCTGCCACCATCATTCGTTTGATGGCTTGTCGGCTTGAGATGAACAGAGAGAGTCGCGTCCCTGTCCAAGCTGCATCCGCGCGCTTGTGATCGTGATGTTGCCAACATTTCCCGGGATGTAGGCGGACATAAGCAGGAGCGCTGTTCACGTCATCTGCCACGTACTCATGCGTATGCAGCGTTGCTGAATGAGGTGTTACCGACGCGCGGGCGATTCGCCTTTTGGCCATATCTCGCGCGAATTGGATAGCCACCGTTAACATTGACGCCTCGTGCCACCGCGTTGCTTAACCGGAGAATTTCGATTAATCGCGAAACAATTACGGTATGGCCTGCTCGGAATTATGAGTTCGTTTTTGCGTGTTGCGTCCCAAGACAAGCGCGGGGTTGGTTTCGATAAGTACCTTGACTGTCTCTCGATATTCCTGCCGAACGTTTCGGCGGAGCCGGAGAAGGCCGGGCGACAATTTTCGTGGCGAGCCAACTTCGCTGCGGTCAACGGCCTGACCTGCTGGCGAGTGCAGGGCAGCCACGGCTACGAAATAACCCTCAACGAGTCAGCGGAGACCTTGCAGGTCTCGCAGCCTGTCATTGGCGCTGTTGCTGCAATTGGCAGGTACGGTGCCTGCCGAGCGCTCCCAGGATCTCTGTTTACACATCTGACAGACGCGCCAAGCCGAATCTCCACCAAGGGGGCTCATGCAACGAGAGGGCTGCGGTTCGAACGCCCGGAATTGATGCGGGCGCTTTCCACATTCGATGAAAAGCTCTCTGTTCAGGATCTTACGCCTCTGATGCTCCATCATCTGACGGAGACGACGACGCAATCACTTTATCACTCCGCGCAAGCGGTCGTGTCCGCCGTTCTTGATGAGGATCTTCAGGGGCGCTCCCCCATCGCAATGGCGCTGCTGAGCGAATCCTTGCTCCTGCTGGTGCTTGAGAGACTGACATCGGGCAAATTGCGGGAGCCCTCTGAATCAACCATGCGCCACCTTCGGCGGGCGGTCGATTACATGCATTCCAACATTCATCGGCCCTTTACCATGAGCGACGCCGCAGCCGCAGCGGGTATCAGCGTACGGACGTTGCAGACCGCTTTCCAGGCGCACTACGGTGCAACGCCGGTTACCTACTTGCGTCGCATCAGGCTGGAAGCCGCACATCTGGAGCTTACATCTTCGGACAACATCCTGCCTGTCTCCGAAGTCGCCCTGAAATGGGGCTTCACGCATATGGGGCGCTTTGCTGAGATATATCGCAAGACCTACGGTCTTCTTCCATCCCAGCTTGCCGGACTGCGAAGGCGGAACGGTTGATCTGTGCCGGCCGTGATCTCGGCCCGCATCGCGCCGGCGGCTCCGCCGTTTCGATTTCAGCGCAAGAACCGGAGTTCGGCTTCCTTTGGTCAAGCGTAAGCCTCGTTCAGATCACCACCCGACGTCGGTGATCGTCACGAGACACAAGGAGCCATTCCAATGAGCAAGGAAGAGGATAACAAGGCCGTGGTCGGCCGCTGGTTCACGGAGTTCTGGGGCAAGGACGTCAATCTTGCTGTTATCGACGAGATCGCTGCGCCCGACATGCTGCTCAAATATTCGCTGCATGAGCCTCGCCGCGGCCGCGCCGATATCAAGGCGTTCATGACCGATTTCCGTGCTGCATTCCCCGATCTCAATTTCTGGGGCACTGCGGACCTGATCGCCGAAGGCGATTACGTCGTCGGCCAATGGGAAGGTGGCGGCACCCATAAGGGGCCGGCCTTCAACGATTTCCTGGTCGGCGGCCTGCCGGCTGCAACGGGCCGCAAGATGCATTTCACCGGCACCACGGTGCTGAAGGTGATCGACGGCAAGATCGTCGAGGAAATCGGTCTCGACGACGGCGTGACCGCGCTCACCCAGCTCGGGCTGCTCAAGGCGGCCTGATCGAAGCGGTTCCGCCACAATGGCGGCTCACCCTCGGCCGTCGAACGAGGTCCGCACGCGCCCGGGCGGGCCTCATTTGCACGCGGTCGGAAATCGGGTGGCGTTGTCCCCCATCGTCGCCGACCATCGGACAATGCGGGCACTCGCCCGCCGCCGGCAATCGAATTCGAGCGCAAGAGCCGGAGTGCGTCGGCGGGGAATTGGCGGCATCATCGATCCAACACCATATGAGAAAGAAGATGACTGCGACCCCTGCCAGGACCCCGAAGTCAACGCCCACCTCGGTGGTGGATGATCCGCGATGGGCACGCATTGTCGCGAGTGACAAGACGGCCGATGGCCATCTCTGGTACTCGGTCGCAACGACAGGCGTCTATTGCCGGCCGTCCTGCCCTTCGCGCGTTCCCAATCCCAGGAACGTGCAACTCCACGACAGTCTGGAAAGCGCCAGGGCGACAGGTTTCCGGCCTTGCCAGCGTTGCAATCCGGAAGGCCTTTCGACCGAAGCCGAGAACGCGGCCCTGGTGGCGAAGGTGTGCCGGATCATCGAGGAGAGCGAGGAAGAACCTTCGCTGGAGCAATTGGCCGCGGCGATCGGCCGGAGTCCGAGCTATTTCCATCGCGTGTTCAAGGCCATGACCGGGCTGACGCCGAAGGAATACGCCGCCGGCCATCGTGCCGGGAAGGTTCGCCGGGGATTGGCCTCGGGCAACTCCGTCACCGAGGCGATCTACGACGCTGGCTTCAATTCGAGCGGACGCTTCTACGAGAAGTCGACGGACATGCTCGGCATGACGCCGTCGCAGTATCGCGCCGGGGGCACCAACGAGGAGATCAAGTTCGCTGTCGGGCAGACATCTCTCGGCGCGATCCTCGTTGCCTCGAGCACGAAGGGCGTGGCTGCGATCCTCCTGGGCGACGATCCGGACGAACTCGTCCGCAATCTCCAGGATCGTTTTCCGAAAGCGCATCTCATTGGCGGTGATCACGACTATGAAGCGCTGGTTGCCCGGGTCGTCGGCTTTGTCGAAGCGCCGGCGATCGGCCTGAACCTTCCCCTCGACGTCCGCGGCACCGCCTTCCAGCAGCGGGTGTGGCGGGCTCTGCAGGAGATCCCAGTCGGCGAATCGGTGTCCTATGCCGAAATAGCACAGCGTATCGGCTCCCCCAAGGCGGTGCGCGCGGTGGCCGGTGCTTGCGCGGCGAACAAGCTTGCCATCGCCATTCCCTGCCATCGCGTCGTTCGGAAAGATGGCTCGCTCTCCGGCTACGCCTGGGGCATCGAACGCAAGCGCGCGCTGCTCGATCGGGAATGCACGCACGGTACAAGAACATCGCGAGTTTGAAAGCAATATTCGGAGTGCTCTGGTCGCATTCCCGTGCATTTTGCTCGATCATTCAGGTGATCGATGCATGCCTGTTGAAGTCGCTGGTGATCGCCGACGCCGATCGACTGGCGGAAGGAACGCTTCAGACGATGTTTCCTCGGAGTGCATTGGACGCAAGAATAAAGCGCGAGAATCGCCGCCGCACCAGGACAATGCCCGATGCGACCGCAGGTCTCGTTTACGCCGATCCGGCAAAAGGGCGCGTGATGGCCTATTTCCGCCGGCTCGTCGCCGACGGCCATGCAGAGTGGCAGGTGCTCGAGAACGGAGATATCCGGCTCCGCTTTCGCAGCGGCGAAACCTATCTTCTCGCGAAGACGACAATCATCCGCATCGCGTGAGCTGACGGAGCATTTTCGATCATAAGCGCAGATACTGATCAGGAAGGAACGATCTCATGACAGTCCGTTCGTCCACCATCACCCGTGTCCCCGCGGTTGCGTCCGCAGAGGCACGGGTTGCCGCTTACGACTGGCAGGTGCTCGCAGGTGAGCTGGACAATTACGGCTGCGCCGTCTTGCCCAAGCTGCTTTCACCTGAGGAATGCCGCACCATCGCAAGCCTCTATCCCGACGAGAGCCATTTCCGAAGTCATATCCACATGGCGCGGCACGGCTTCGGCAAGGGCGAGTATCGCTACTTCAAATACCCGCTGCCCGACCTCATCGGCTCCTTGCGAACCGTGCTCTACCCGCGCCTTGCAGGCGTTGCCAACGAATGGAACGCCCGGATGGGACTAAGCGAGCGCTATCCAGCCGACCACGCCTCGTTCCTCAAGCAATGCCACGACGCCGGCCAGACGCGCCCGACGCCGCTTCTGCTGCAATACGTCCCTGGTGATTTCAACTGCCTCCATCAGGATCTCTACGGCGAGCTCGCATTCCCGATCCAGGTCGCGATTCTGCTCTCGCAACCCGGCGCGGACTTCGCAGGTGGCGAGTTCGTTCTGACCGAGCAGCGGCCGCGCATGCAAAGTCGCGTCGAAGTCGTGCCGCTCCGGCAGGGCGACGCAGTGGCCTTCGCGGTCCATAACCGGCCGGTGCAGGGATCGAAGGGCAATTACCGCGTGAACCTTCGTCACGGCGTGAGTCGCGTGCGTTCCGGCATGCGGCACACCGTCGGGATTATTTTTCACGACGCGACCTAGCGGCGCGGTAGACGCGATCTTGTGCTGTCGTTTTTCGATTTCCGGCGCATCCTGAACTCTATGAAGGGCTCTGGCGCGTCAGGCCGCCTCGTTGGCGCGTTTCCACACCGGAAACGGATCGGGCAGGCCGGCCCAGGCCTGCGTATCCATCCCGGGCTTTCCTTTCACGAGGCACGCATCGAGGCGTGCACGGATCGCGGCTTCATCCATAGCGGTGCCGATGAAGACGAGTTCTTGCCGGCGATCTCCATAGAGATCGTTCCAGCTCTTCTTCAATATTCGCTGCCACTCGGGATCTCGTGGCCAGCGTTCGCGCGGTATCGCCGCCCACCAGAATCCCAAGGCCTCGGTCTTGGTGATGGCGCCGGCCTGGCTCATCTCACCGACCCACTGCGGACGCGTGGCAATCCAGAAATGCCCCTTGGCGCGAATGACGCCTGGCCAGGCGTCATGAAGGAAGTGATGAAATTTCGTCGGATCAAACGGCCGCCGCGCACGATAGACGAAGCTCTTGATGCCGTATTCCTCGCTCTCCGGCACATGGTCGGCAAAGCCGTATAATTCCTTGAACCACAGCGGATGCTGTTGCGCCTTCTGAAAATCGAAGCGGCCGGTATCGAGGATCTGGTCGAATGGGACCTTGCTGTGATTGGCTTCCAGGATCTCGGCTTCAGGATTGAGCGCCCGGATGATCTTGCGTGCAGCATCGCGCTGCACGGGTGTTGCGTCATCCACCTTGTTCAGCACGACGACATCGGCAAATTCGATCTGCTCGACAAGCAAATCGACCAGCGTGCGCTGGTCGTTGTCGAGGGCCTCGCCGCGCTCGCTAAGGAAATCGGTGGAGGAATAGTCCCTCAGCAGGTTCACGGCATCGACGACCGTGACCATCGTGTCGAGCCGCGCGACGTCGGACAGGCTCTCGCCGTGCTCGGTCCGGAAATCGAATGTGGCCGCAATCGGCAGCGGCTCGGAGATGCCGGTCGATTCGATCAGCAGGTAATCGAACCTTCCGCCTTCAGCCAGCGCGCGCACTTCCCTGAGCAGGTCGTCGCGCAGGGTGCAGCAGATGCACCCGTTGGTCATCTCAACCAGCTTCTCGTTCGTCCGGGAAAGATTCGCACTGCCATCGCGGATGAGGTCCGCATCGATGTTTACCTCGCTCATATCGTTCACAATCACGGCCACCTTCAGGCCGTGTCGGTTGTTGAGCACGTGGTTCAGCAAAGTTGTCTTTCCAGTCCCGAGGAAGCCGGACAAGACGGTGACGGGCAGTTTTTGCATGGAGATCGAACAGCCTTTGCAGCTCGAGGAATTTTCGCCCGGCAGAGGGCATCGGGGCACCCATATGTAATGTTATAACATTACATAATCTGAGCCGTTTTCGATTGTCAAGCTGCACCGACGGTAACGTGTGCAGTGTTGGCGCAATGCGAGTCGGTTGAAGCGGCCAGATCATCAACTGACGCCAAGTGACCCAACAACCTGACCAAGAGGCCACGCCTGACCGCCGCGGCTTGAGCTCCCGGAATGATCAAACATCAGGGAATGTAGGAACGAAGCAGATTCGATCGCGTTGCGCTCCGCATCTGCGTAGGTCCTGCATCGGCACTTCTGGTGCGTGCTCCGAACCGGAGGTCGCTCATGTCGAAATACCCGAAAATTGCGGCCGCACTGGCCGTAGCGAGCTTGATTGCAGTCGCTGCATTGGCCGATCCTCTGCCCCCAGACGCGACCTACAGGCCGCTTCCGACGCAGCCGCTTGATGTGGTGAAGGCGCTAGATGAGGCGCAGAAATCGCAGGTCATGCAGCGCCAGCAGGCCCTGTTGGAGCAGCGCTACGACCTCTCGAACCGGCCGATCGCGAATGTGATGATGTCGGGCGGCCGAAAGCCCGTGCAGGACGGAGTGCGGGTCAGGCTGCCGGCAGGAGTAACCTGGGACAGTCTGTCGGCGATGAGTCCGGACGAGATAAGGCAGCGTGGATTATTGCCGGCTGCTTTCATGCCGCTGCCGCATGTCAAGCAGGCGACCGGCGGCCAGGTTTTCCCGAACCAGCAAATCGACGAAATCAACCGGCAGGAATCGCGGAACATCAGGCGCTTCGATGTTGATTTCGATCTCCCCGACCAATTCACGCCGGAGTTTCCGCCGCCGATCTTTCTGACCAGCCATCCGGAACTGGGTGATGTCTCACACGGCCAGCTCCTGACGATAAAGAACTACTATCAACTGATGATCGGCATCATCACGCCCGTGCAGATGGAGGGAATGCGCCTGTTGCTGACGCCGTTCCCGCAGGAAGAGTTCAACCAGACAGAAGATCGCAAGAGCGCAGACCAAAGCCTTGGCGTCACCTGCCTCGACTGTCATGCGAATTTCCACACTAACGCGGCCTTCCACCAGACGCCCGACGTGCGCCCTCAGGCGGCCCGCTTCCGCCTCGATACGGTCAGCCTTCGCGGCATGTTCAACCAGCAAATTCATGGTTCGAAACGGTCGCTGCGCTCGATCGAGGACTTCACGCAGTTCGAGCAGCGGACGGCCTATTTCAACGGCGATCACGTCAGCGCGCAGCGGAAAGGCGTGCACCTGCCCGACCGATTCGATCAGGTCCCGATGATGGCGCAGATGCAGAACATCATCGATTTCCCGCCTGCGCCAAAGCTCGATCCACTGAGCCGGCTCGATCCCAGCAAGGCGACACAGCAGGAACTCGAGGGAGAAAGGGTATTTCTGGGCAAGGGACAATGCGCACAGTGCCACGTGCCGCAGACGTCATTCCTTGACAACAATATGCACGACCTGAAGCTCGAGCGCTTCTACAATGTCGGTCAGACCGTCAATGGTCTCGTCGCATTGGCTGATGGACCAATCAAGACCTTCACCCTGCGCGGCATCAAGGACTCACCGCCCTATATGCACGACGGGCGCTTGCTAACGCTCGCCGACACCGTCGAGTTCTTCAATCTAGTGCTCGGCTTGAAGCTGACGCAGGAGGAGAAGGATTCGCTGGTGGCGTACATGCTGACGCTGTGATGCCAGTCGGGTGCCGGCAGTTATCCCAGCGAGTCGCAAAAGGAGATTGAGTGATGCGTCTTCCAACGCTCTTAGCGATCGCGATTGCATTTCTTTCTCCGGCGGCTTTCGGCCAGTCGACCAATCCCGTGAGCCCGGCGCCGGGTAACCCCGGCGGCATGCCGCCGGGAACGAGACAATCTGCTGCGGGTGTGCCGGCGCCGCGCCAAGCCAATCAAGCGGATCGCGCGTTCATCAATGCCGCAGCAACCGGAGGATTGGCCGAAGTGGATCTTGGCAGATCCGCGGCGCAGCAAGGGGCGAGCCGCGCCGTGACGGAATTTGCACAACGCATGGTTCGCGATCACAGTGCCGCCAATGATCGGCTTTCAGCACTTGCAAAAGCGAACGGGATTGTAGCGCCCGACAAACTCGACGAAGAACACAAAGCCATGCGTGCGAAGTTGGAGCAGCTCAGCGGTCCTCAATTCGATCGCGCCTACATCGAAGGACAAATCATCGACCATCAGAAGACTGCGCAGCTTCTGGAGTACGAGATCGGTTCAGGGGAGGACGCTGAACTGAAGGATCTTGCGTCAGACCTTCTGCCAACCGTCCTGGGTCATTTGCGGATGGCGCAGGCGATTGCCTCGGAAACGGCGCAGCGGGCAGCAGCAGAGACACCACGAACGGAAAGACCCAGCGAGCGGCGTTAGCGATACTGCGATCGGCGGTCCCCTGAGAGGTTTCGATCGCGCGCAAAGGCAAGCAATTGCCGTCGTCGGGCAAGGTGCGCGCTTTCGCCGCAATGGCGACGGTGCCATGTGGGTGGATTATGACATACGTTGTCGACATCGATCCGCGCATCGCGCGCTTCTGTCTGCACGCCGGCCGCCTGCACGCAGGCACTTAGCCGGACGGCCGATCGAGCCGTCCGGGTTCTGTTCTCATCGATATCTCGAGTTCGTGGCTTCCGTGCAGGAGCCCGATTTACTTTGAACAGAAGGAACGTGCCGTGCCGCCTCCGTCAGAGACCGTCCACACCGCATCCGATGATCGCCGCCTCGAGCGCACGCGCGAAAGTGTGAAGCAAGCCGAGTCGAATGTCGTGCCGCTGTTCCGTGCGCCTGTGGTCCGAAAAAAAGATGGCGCGATCGACGACGACCCAGGGCCAACGGCTGCCTGAAGAAAGGTGACAACAATGAGTAAGAATACCGAACCCAATCTGCCGCCGATCCGGGTGACAACGGAGGAGAAGCAGCGGCTGAGCGGACTTGCCAACTCAAGCATGGAGCTTTTTCCGCGCGTGGCCTATTTCCTTGCGCGCGAGATGGAGCGAGCGAGTATCGCGCCTGACGATGCCGATTTGCGAAACGTCGTCCGCATGGGCTCGCAGGTCGACTATCGTGACGACAGCACCGGTGCGGCGAGGGAGGTGGTGCTGGTCTATCCGCACGAAGCCGACATCTCGCGCAAGCGCATTTCGGTGCTGACTCCGGTCGGTGCCGCGCTGATCGGCCTATCGGTCGGCCAGACCATCGAATTTCAAACGCCGGATCGCCGAACGCGAGCGCTGACTGTGTTGCGGGTTTCGCATTGAGCAGGAGCTTTGCGCCCATGCGCGACCGTGTGTTTGAGCAAGCCGGGCTGATCGTGATCTGCATCACCATCGGGCTGATCGGGCTCGTCGTCGGTCTGAGCTACCTCGCGCGCTTGTTCATGTGAGTCCGGTGGCCGCTTGAGCTTGGTGGCCGGGTTCGATCCTTGCAGCGGAACGCGCTATAATTGCGCATCGCTTAAGGCGAGGCGCTTGTCATGACACAGTGGTACTTCGTCTGGATCGAAGGTCCGCGTGGGCCCGTGCCGCAAAAGTGGTCTACGGAGGGACTTTGGGGGCAGGTCACCCGTCAGGATGTGATCGTGCGCTTTACGTTGACGGAACGCGAAGCCGCGCTTTCGCTCGACGAATTGGCGAGGTTGCATCCTGTTCCCGAGGAATGAACCTTGGGGAACCCACGAATTTAATGCGAGCGCGGGGTTGAATAGGCGGGCTCGGACCCAATGTCCCGCACTTCACGTTCGTTGAAACGCGGTCGAAACGGACCGTATTTGGCGAAGAGCCGGCGACAGGATGGCAATTCGAAGAAAATCATCCAGCGGCGGCACAAGTGAAGCTCCAGTGCGTCGTCGTGTTGGCGGGATGGCTGTCCCGCGAATGCAGGCGGCCGCGTCCGGCTTAGGCCGTTGCGCGGTGCAACCCTCCAATCCAGAGGAGCGAGGAACATGAGACTGAACTCAACGCAGGTCGAGCGGGCCTTGAGCCAATTCGATGCTCACTGCCTTCCCGACGATCATCCGGCGGTCGCCCAGTTGAACCGCTTGTTCGGTGATCACACCTACTTCCTTGACACCAACGGGCTCAACGTACTCGAGCCGAGCGAGTCCGCGGAGACGGACACACAGATCGGCAAGATCGTGAACCTCGCCCATTGGAGCGACGACACCCTGACGAATTTGATGCCGCACGAGCCTGAACCGACCGGCGTCATCGTCAGTCTTGGCTCCAAGCACTGATCGTTTCTGATTGACCATCGTGAAAGCCCGCCTCTGGCGGGCTTTTGTTTTGCAGCACTCATCACGGTGCTTTGGGTTCAGGCGGATAGACGCAGCGGAAGCCGATATAGGCGAGATAGAACCGCCGCATTGCATGCTATCTTGGGCCTCCAAATGGAGTGACCCTCATGCCAACCTGGACTTGCGAACAATGCGGCGCGCAGTTTTCCGACAGCGCCAATCCGCCGCCGTCTTGCCGGATCTGCGAGGACGAGCGGCAGTTCGTGAACTGGAACGGACAGGTCTGGCTCAGCCGCGAGGAACTGGCCAAACGCCATCATGTCGTCTGGCGCGACGATCTTGGGCTCGTTGGCATCGCGGTCGAGCCGCGCTTGGCGATCGGCCAGCGTGCGGTGCTGGTCCCCGATGGCGACGGCCTTGTGATGTGGGACTGCATCCCGCTCGCGACGCGGGAGGCGATCGACTATGTCAAATCGCGCGGCGGGCTGAAGGCGATCGCGGTATCGCATCCGCATTTCTATGGGGCAGTGGCCGACTGGAGCGAGGCTTTCGGCAATGCGCCGGTCTATCTGCATGGGGACGATGCGCAATGGATCACGCGGCCGCATCCGTCGATCGTGCCGTGGCGGGGGGAGGAACTCGCGATATCGGACGATCTTCGGCTGGTCCGCGCCGGCGGGCATTTCACCGGCGCCACCGTGCTGCATTGGCGCACGGGGGCAGACGGCAGCGGCGCGCTCCTGGCCGGCGATGTCGCGCAGGTGGCGATGGATCGCCGTCACGTCAGCTTCATGTACTCCTATCCGAACTACACGCCGCTGAATGCTGTCGCCGTGCGCCGTATCGCTGAGGCGATCGCGCCACTTGCGTTCGATCGCATTTATGGCGCCTGGTGGGGACGTAACATTGAGCACGATGCGAAGGCGGCGTTCGATGTGTCGGTCGCGCGCTATCTTGCGGCGATTACTGGGTGAGGCGTGAAAGGGAGGGCTCTCGCCTGGGAAATTGATAGCGATCTATTTGGCTGGAGGCAGCTCCTGGAATGGATCGATGACGGTGACGTCCATAGGCACAAAATGGCAAACATTCCGGGTTAGGAGCGTCAGTTTGTGCCAATGAGCTGTTGCGGCAATCGCGACATCTGCAAAGCCTGGAGCATGCCCACGGCTGCGTGCAAGATCAGTCAGTTGACCAGCGATCTCTGCCGTCGGCGTATCAAACGGGAGCACCCGATCACCATAGAGATGCAGCACGGTTCGCAACCAATCCGAGAGCCTGGAGGCCTTCCGCTTGGCACCCTCGCGCTTGGCCTTGGCGATGCCCTCGGCGATCTCGGCCACAGTGACGGCCGACAGAAACAAAGCAAGCGAATGAGAATCCATCCAGGCAACAAGCTGCTGCGGCGTCACCGCCGACGTGGGTGCCACAGCCGAAATGATATTGGTATCGACCAGATAGCGCGTCACAGGCCGGCGTCGCGGGAGGGCGCCTGGTTACGCTCGGGCAAGTCACCGGCTTCGATCGGCGCGGACATCAAGAGACGGCCGAAGGAGGGTACGCGCGACAGCCGTTCCCAATCCTCAAAGCCGAGGATGACCGCCTCCGGTCGCCCGTGGCGGGTAATGACGGACGGCTTGCCCCGCGTGGCCTGATCGACGACGGCGGACAATTTCGCCTTTGCGTCTTTCAACTGAATCTTGCGCATGTTGCCTCGTGTGACTACAGTGGTCATATTTATAGTAGGTTCAACGACATAGCGCAATGCCGCGGTCGGATCATCCCGCTGCCGTCGCGGCAAATCTTGCGGGCGGAGATGGCTGCGCTATATCTGGAGTTTCCTACCCCCTATTGGTTTCACCTGAGCCCAGCAATGACTGCCACCACGACCTCCCCCGAATCCCAGCCGTTCCAGGCCGAGGTAGCCGAGCTCCTGCACCTGATGGTGCACTCGGTCTATTCGGAAACCGATATCTTCCTGCGCGAATTGATCTCCAACGCCTCCGATGCCTGCGACAAGCTGCGTTATGAGGCGATTGCCGCGCCGGACCTGATCGCCGATGGTGCGCCGCCGAAAATCTGGATCAGGCCGGACAAGAAGGCCGATACGTTGTCCGTGATCGACAGCGGCATCGGCATGGATCGGCAGGAGCTGATCGACAATCTCGGCACCATCGCGCGCTCCGGCACCAAGTCGTTCCTGGCGCGGCTCACCGAGGCCAAGGACGGCGGCAATTTGATCGGCCAGTTCGGCGTCGGCTTCTATGCCGCCTTTATGGTCGCCGACAGGATCGTCGTGATCAGCCGCCGCGCCGGGAGCGATGAGGTCTGGACCTGGACCTCGTCGGGCGGCAGCGGCTTCGAGATCGCGCCCGCCAGCGAGGAGGATGCCAAGCGCGTCACCCGCGGCACCGAGATCGTGCTGCACCTGAAGAAGGACGCCGCGAAATATCTCGAGACCTACGAGATCGAGCGCATCGTCCGCGCCTATTCTGATAACATCCAGTTCCCGATCGAACTGGTGCCGGAGGAGGGCGAGCCAAGCCAGATCAATTCCGCGAGCGCGCTGTGGCAGCGGTCGAAATCGGAGCTGTCGGCGGAGGATTACAAGGAAGCCTACAAATCGATCGCCGGCGCATTCGACGAGCCGGCGATGACGCTGCATTATCGCGCCGAGGGCCGGCAGTCCTATGCCGTGCTGCTGTTTGCGCCGTCGACAAAGCCGTTCGACCTGTTCGAGCCGGCGCGCAAGGGCAGGGTGAAGCTCTATGTCCGCCGCGTCTTCATCGCCGACGATGCCGATCTTCTGCCCGCTTACCTGCGCTTCATTCGCGGCGTGATCGACAGCGAGGATCTGCCGCTCAACATCTCCCGCGAGATGCTGCAGAACAACCCGCAACTCGGGCAAATCCGCAATGCCGTGACCGGCCGCGTCATCGGCGAACTCGAGCGATTGGCGGATAAGGAGCAGGACGCGTTCGCCAAGATCTGGGACGCGTTCGGTCCGGTCCTCAAGGAGGGCCTGTGGGAGGATTACGAGCGGCGCGAGAAACTGCTCGGCCTGTCGCGCTTCACAACCACCGCGGGCGAGAACCGTTCGCTCAAGCAATATGTTGAAGCCATCAGGCCGAACCAGACCGACATCTACTACCTCACCGGCGAAAGCATCGAGCGGTTGAAGTCGAACCCGAAGCTGGAGGCCGCGCAAGCACGCGGCGTCGAGGTGCTCCTGCTCACCGATCCCGTGGATGCGTTCTGGACCTCGGCGCCGATCGATTTCGGCGGCAAGCCGCTGAAGTCGCTGAGCCAGGGCGACGTCGATTTCAGCCTGATCCCGTTCGTCGACGACAAGGCGGACGAGAAGAAGGACGAGCCGGCGGCAGATGAGGCGACGACGATCGCCGCGATCAAGGAAGCGCTCGGCGAGCGCGTTGCCGACGTCCGCGCATCGCAGCGGCTCACCTCGAGCGCTTCGTGCCTGGTCGGCGGCGGTCGCGACCGCATGCTGGAGCGCCTCCTCGCGCAGCAGAACCGCGGTTCGGTGACCAAGCCGATCCTCGAGGTCAATCTGCGCCATCCGTTGGTCGCCGCGATCACGCGCGAAAAGGACGCGGCGAGGGATTTGTCGCTGCTTCTGCTCGAGCAGGCGCAGATTCTCGAAGGCGAACTGCCGGAAGACCCGGCCGCCTTTGCCGGCCGTCTCAACCAGCTCGTGCTGCGCGGATTGGCGAAAGCGTAACGCGCACTGTTGCTCCGTCGCCCGGGCTCGTCCCGGGCATCCACGTCTTCCCTTCCGGGAGGCGGCTCTTGCGTGGGACAAGCCCGGCCATGACGGCGTCCGGTTCTACGCAACCGATCCCAAGACCGGCCGTATCTGCTAGACAGGCGCCGAAAGCGGAGCGGTCCATGGCGGCGGCAGGCGGCAGCGAGATCTTCTACGGCGGCATTCCGGTGTTCCGCGGCTTTGGCCGCCTGATGGAGCCGTCGCTGTATTCGCCTTTGCCTGATGATTGGACCATCGGCGTCGCCGACATCGTGGAATCGACCAAGGCGATTGCCGCAAAGCGCTACAAGGCCGTCAACATGGCGGGCGCGGCCGTCATCGCCGCCGTCACCAATGCACTCGGTGGCCGCGAATTCCCCTTCGTGTTCGGCGGCGATGGCGCGAGCTTTGCGGTCGCGCCCGCCGATGTCGACGCCGCGCGCGAGGCGCTGGCGGCGACCGCGACCTGGGTGAGGAACGATCTCGACCTCATCATGCGCGTGGCGCTGGTGCCGATCGAAGCAATCCGTGCGCAAGGACTTGATGTGCGCGTCGCGCGCTTCGGACCGTCGACCAATCTTTCCTACGCGATGTTCTCCGGTGGCGGGCTTGGCTTCGCGGAAGCCGCGATGAAGCGGGGTGAATTTGCTGTCGCTCCGGCGCCGCCGGGCACTCAGCCCGATCTCAGCGGGCTCTCCTGCCGCTTCGAGGAGATCCCTTCCGCCCGCGGCGTCATCCTGTCCGTGCTGGTGGTGCCGGCGAAGGGCGGCGATCCCCACGCGTTCCGCAAGGTGATCGAGGACGTCATCGCTCTCGCCGAGCAGAGCCCGGATGCTGGCCGTCCGGTGCCGTCGGGCGGGCCGGCGCTGCGCTGGCCGCCGCAGGGCCTCGACTTCGAGGCACGCACCAAGCGCGGCGGTCCGCTGTTCGCGCGGCGCGCCCTGGTGTTCGTCAGCACGTTGTGGGTCTACACCGTCATCCGCTTCGGGCTCAAAATCGGCAAGTTCGCGGCGAAGGACTATATGCAGCAGGTGGTCGACAATTCCGACTTCCGCAAATATGACGACGGATTGCGGATGATCCTCGACTGCAGCGAGGAGTTGGCGCAGGCGCTCGCCGAACGTCTCGCGCAGGCCGCGGCCAACGGCGTCGTGCGTTACGGCCTGCACCGGCAGGATGCCGCGATGATGACCTGCTTCACGCCGTCGGCGATGCGCAGCGACCACGTGCACTTCATCGACGGCGCCCGCGGCGGCTACGCCTCCGCCGCGTCAGCCATGAAGGCGATGCAGATCTGAAGAGTTAGCGTCCCACCGCGTCCAGCTTTCGCCGCCGCAGAGCGCGCCGACGCAGCCCTCGACCCGTAGCGTATCGGGGCCGGCGAGCGAAATGCTGCTCGCATAGGTGCCGCCGTCGTCGGCGTTGTAGATCTGACCGGTCCACTTGCCGCCGGCCGGCCGCATGCCCGAGAACAGCGGCAGCCCGATGATCGGACGGGTGGTGAGCGACGGATTCGGATTCTTGTTGTCAACCTGTGGCTTGCCGGTTGCGGGATCGATCGGCTCGCGCAGGGAGACGATCACGCCGCAAATCCCGCCGCCGCATTTGCTGACCTTGACGCGGGCGTCGCCCGCCTGCGTCTGCCAGACGCCGGATGGATCGGCCGCGTTTTGCGCGCGCGCCGTCGGTGCGGCCAGTAATACCGCCAGCACCGCTGCGATGAGAGCTGATCTGCAAGCCATGATTCGTTCCCCAAAAAGGCACGCCTGCATAGCAACAAATCGGCTTTGTGCAATCTCACTTCCGCGCGTCGGCGCGCGATCATTTGCCCCAGTGATGCGCATCTGTCACTGCGTCTCGCCCTGAAGATTGTGTGAAGATGATGCCCCGCATCTTACGGACGGCGCAGGCCAGGCTAACCTATACAGAGATCACCACGGCAGGCCGCACAGGTCGATGGTCCCCGTATCAGGCGCGCGCTTGATGTCGAACACGAACGGTGTCATCGCCTCGAAGCGGACGCGTCCGCCCGGCTGCTCGCAATAGACCTCGCCGGTGAAGGGCCGCCAGCCGCGCGCCTGGTAGAACGCGAAATTGTGCGGCTCACAGAACAGCAGCATGAAGCGCGCCGCTTCATTGGCACGCACGGTCTCGATCGCGGCATTGAGCGCGATCGAGGCATAGCCGCGGCGCCGGCAGTCCTCGCGGGTCGCAACCCCGCCGATGCCGCCAATATGGATCCGGTGTCCGTTCCAGGTGATGGTGCGGAAATGGATGCCGACGTGGCAGCCGACGCCGCCCTCGGGCACTTCGAGCAAGACGCGCAGGTCGGCACCGGCCCACTTGATATGGCCCCAAGGCAATTTCGCGACCACCTCGCGCGGCCAGACCGCCCGAAACAGCGGCTCGACCGTCTTCCAGGAAGCATCGCCGTTGAGGACTTCGATCTCGATGCTCACTTGAGTGGGTCCTCGCATTCCATTGGCGCGATCTTACTCGCACAAACGGGAAAACGCACCTCCGTCCGCGCCCTGCCGCTCGGAGTTGATCTTAAGCGTTTCATTCCCAACACTATTTTGCAGTTGGTTCGTTGCGCTGACGTTCTGCGAATCGCCTGCACGGCCTGCATGCCTGCGCCGAAAATGCGGTGTTTAAGTGTGATGGAACCTTCTATAAGAGGTTTCCGTTAGTGTCGTCTCCCCTCATGTTGGACATCACACCATGACTTTCACGCTACCCGACCTCCCCTACGCCCACGATGCCCTCGCGCCCTACATGTCGAAGGAAACGCTGGAGTACCATCACGACAAGCATCACCAGGCTTACGTGACCAACGGCAACAACGCGATCAAAGGCACCGAATTCGAGGGCAAGTCCCTCGAGGAGATCGTGAAGGGCTCGTACAACAAGAACGCGGCCGTCTTCAACAATGCCGGCCAGCACTACAACCACATTCACTTCTGGAAGTGGATGAAGCCGAATGGCGGCGGCAGCAAGCTGCCGGGCCGTCTCGAGAAGAAGATCAACGAGGACCTCGGCGGCTTCGAGAAGTTCAAGGCCGATTTCGCCGCCGCCGGCGTCGGCCAGTTCGGCTCCGGCTGGGCCTGGCTGCAGGTCAAGGGCGGCAAGCTCGAAATCTCCAAGACGCCGAACGGCGAGAACCCGCTGGTCCATGGCGCGGTGCCGATCCTGGGCGTCGACGTCTGGGAGCACTCCTACTACATCGACTATCGCAATCGCCGTCCGGACTATCTGAAGGCGTTCGTCGACAGCCTCGTCAACTGGGACTACGTCGACGAGCTGTTCGGCAAGGTGTGACGGTTTAGGCCGTCGTTCCGGATGCGACTTTCCCGACCCTCCCCCGAAAGGGGAGGGTCGGTTCGCATGTAGCGAAGCGCAATGCGAACCGGGGAGAGGTCATCTCTCCACGCGGGCACCGTCTCAAGGGAGAGGCTGTGAATGCGCACATCGTTCAAGGAGAGGTGATCGTCCCTCTCGACGGCACACCAGCGGGGCAGTGGTGGGAACGGCAGCAAGCTATTTTCTGGTCTTCTTCGGCGGCGGCCTCGGCGCAATGCTGCGCCATTTCATCAATCTCGCCTGCGCGCGCAGCCTCGGCACCGATTTTCCCTACGGCACCTTCATCATCAACATCACCGGTTCGACCGTGATGGGCCTGATCGCGGGTTATCTCGCCTTCAAGGGCGAGGCATCGCAGGCCTGGCGGCTGTTCCTGATGACCGGCATCCTCGGCGGCTACACCACCTTCTCCGCCTTCTCGCTAGACGCCGCGCTGCTCTACGAACGCGGCGAACTCGGGCTCGCGGCATTCTACGTGCTCGGCTCGGTCGTGCTGTCGATCGCCGGCCTGTTCGCCGGCCTCGCCATCGTTCGCCACCTCACATGATCTCTCCGTCATTCCGGGGCGCGCGAAGCGCGAACCCGGAATCCACGGGCCACATGCACAGGCTGTGAAATGGATTCCGGGCTCGATGCGGAGCCAGTCATCGGGCCGCGCTTTGCGCGGACCCGTTGGCATCGCCCCGGAATGACAAATGGAGAGGGCGCCGCAACCGCGCATGGCCATAGCCTGCGCGCGCATGGATACGTGGCCAGCTTCCGTTTGCGTCGCCTTTGTGACGGGACTAAGCAGGATGGACATTCTCACCCCGCCCTGGCCCCATTGCCTTGTCAGATGCACCGCTAAAGGATCCGCCGCCGGCCGATGACGCCGCGGAGGCCGAGTCGCCTCCCGGCCGTGTGCGCAAGCCGATCGGCTGGTCGATGATCTCAATCCTTGTGCTGGTCCTCATCTGCGCCGGCCTGGTCTATCGGCGCGACGGCGCTGACGGCGTGATCGAGATCCTCACCCACGACCTCTCGCTGTTCGGCGGGATCCTGCCGCGCGTGCTCGCGGGCTGCCTGCTCGGCGCGTTCATCGCGGAAATTCTGCCGCACGAAAAGGTCTCGCGCTCGCTCGGACCAAAGTCCGGACTGAAGGGCCTTCTGATCGGCACCGCCTTCGGCGCGATCCTGCCGGGCGGTCCCTTCACCGCCTATCCGGTGGCGGCGGCGCTGCTGACCGTCGGCGCCGATTTCGGCGCGACGATCGCGATGGTGGTGAGCTGGACCCTGATCGGTTACGGCCGCGCGGTGGCTTGGGAATTGCCGATCATGGGCACCGAGTTCACGCTGTGGCGGATCGTGATCTCGCTGCCGCTGCCGGTGCTCGCCGGCGCGCTCGGCCGCTTCGTCTATGCCCGCGTCTATCCGAACGGCGCACCGGAATGAGCGCCGCGCTCCTGATCGACATCCTGCTGTGGGGCTCGGTCGCCGGCGTCGGCTTCATCGCCTGGCGGCGCGGACGCACGGTGCTGGTGTCTTCCTTGCGCGAAGGCTCGCTCGAATTCGCCAATATCATGCCGCGGATCGCGATCGGCGTGGTCGGGTCCGGCTATATCGCCGCCGTGATCCCGCAGGAGATCATCACCGGCTGGCTCGGGCCCGACAGCGGCTGGCTCGGCGTCGCGACTGCCGTCATCGCGGGCGCAGCGACGCCGGGCGGCCCGGTGGTCGGTTTTTCCATCGGCGCGGTGGCGCTGAAGGCCGGCGGCGGGCCACCCCAGGTGATCGCCTATGTCGTCGCCTGGGCGCTGTTCGCCTTCCAAAGGGTGATCCTGTGGGAGATCCCATTCATGCCGGCCCGCTTCGTCTGGTTCCGCGCCGCGGTCTCGGTGCCGTTTCCCTTCCTGGCCGCCGCCATCGCGATGGCGATCGGCAAACCGTGAACCATCGATCAGGTGGACTCGCGTAATGTTATAATGTAACGTTCCCGCGAAATGGCTCACGCACATCCCCATACCCACGACCACGTCCACGGACACGGCCACGACCATGTCGTCCACAGCCATGGTCCGGCAACGCCGCATCCGGCGCAGGCGGCGACCTGGTCGATCCTGCGCATGACGGTCGCCGCGCGCCTTGCCGCGGCGCTCGCGGTCTGTGCCGGCCTGTGGGCCTTCGTGCTGCTGGCGATGAGGTGAGCGATGCCCGCGCAACTGCAATTCCGCAACGTCACGCTCGGCTATGACCGCCATCCGGCGGTGCATCACCTCAACGGCGAGGTGGCCGCCGGCGCGCTGCTCGCAATGATCGGCCCGAACGGAGCCGGCAAGTCGACGCTCTTGCGCGGCATCACCGGCATTCTCAAGCCGCTCTCCGGTGCGATCGACCTCGGCGGCCTCGACCACAGGGATATCGCCTATCTGCCGCAGTCGGCCGAGATCGACCGCGGCTTCCCGATCTCGGTGTTTGATTTTGTCGGCACCGGCCTGTGGCGCGGCATCGGCCTGTTCGGCGGCATCGGCAAGGACGCGCGCGAGAAGATCCTCGCCGCAATCGCCGCGGTCGGGCTCAACGGGTTCGAGAACCGTCCGATCGGCACGCTCTCCGGCGGCCAGATGCAACGCATGCTGTTCGCACGGGTGCTGCTACAGAATGCGCGCTTGATCGTGCTGGACGAGCCCTTCAACGCCATCGACGCCAAGACCACTGCGGACCTGCTGGCATTGGTCAAGCGCTGGCACGGCGAGGGACGCACGGTGCTGGCGGCGCTGCACGACCTCGACATGGTGCGCGCCAATTTCCCGGAAACGCTGCTGCTCGCGCGCGGGCCGGTGGCGTGGGGGCCGACCGCCGAAGTGCTGACGCCTGATAATCTCACGGTGGCGATGCGGATGTGCGAAGCCTTCGACGACCGCGCCGCCGCCTGTGCCGTGGACACCTCGCGCGCCGCCTGAAGCCATGCTCACTGACGCGCTGATCGCGCCCTTCACCGAGTTCGAGTTCATGCGCCGCGCGCTTGCCGCCGTGGTCGCGCTGTCGCTCGGCGCGGCGCCGATCGGCGTGTTCCTGATGCTGCGGCGGATGAGCCTGGTCGGCGACGCGATGGCACATGCGATCCTGCCGGGGGCGGCGATCGGCTTCCTGCTCTCCGGGCTCAATCTGTTCGCGATGACGGTTGGCGGCCTGGCCGCGGGATTTACGGTGGCGCTGCTCGCCGGCCTCGTCGCCCGCAACACGGAGCTGAAGGAGGACGCCTCGCTCGCCACCTTCTACCTGGTCTCGCTGGCGCTCGGCGTCACCATTGTTTCGATCAAGGGCACCAATATCGACCTCCTGCATGTGCTGTTCGGCGACATTCTCGCGATGGACAACCAGACGCTGCTGGTCATCACCTTCAACGCCACCATCACGCTGCTCGTGCTCGCGGTGATCTACCGGCCGCTGGTGATCGAATGCGTCGATCCGGTGTTCCTGCGCACGGTCAGCCGCGCCGGCGCGCCGGCGCATCTGGCGTTCCTGGCGCTGGTCGTGGTCAACCTCGTCAACGGCTTTCATGCGCTCGGCACGTTGCTCGGCGTCGGATTGATGATCCTGCCGGCCGGCATCGCGCGGTTCTGGTCGCGCGACATCACCGGCATGATCTGCATCGCGGTCGCAAGCGCGACCCTTTCGGGCTATGCCGGGCTGGTGTTGTCGTTCCAGACGCGGATTCCCTCGGGCCCCGCGATCATTCTGGTCGCGGCCGGGCTCTATCTGGTCTCGCTCCTGTTCGGCAATGTCGGCGGACTGGTCCGCCAGATGTTCCCCGGCCGGCATCTGGAGGCCTAGCGGCGATGCGACGGTGGTTCTGGCTTGCGCTGCTCGCGCTCGTCACGCTTGTAGGTCCGGCGCGCGCGCAAGAGCGCCTCAACGTGGTCGCCAGCTTCTCGATCCTCGCCGACTTGGTCCGCAACGTTGGAGGCGACAAGGTCAATGTCGCGGCGCTGGTTGGCCCCGAGGGCGATGCCCACGTGTACCGGCCGACGCCGGCGGACGCCAGAAAGGTCGCGGAAGCGAAGCTGCTCTTCATCAACGGGCTCGGGATGGAGGGCTGGCTGCCGCGGCTGGTGCAATCCGCCGGCGGCAAAGCGACCATCATCACCGTGACGGACGGCATTGCGCCGCTCAAGCTCGGCTCGGCGCCCGATCCTCATGCCTGGCAGTCCGTTGCCAATGCAAAGATCTATGTCGCCAATATCCGCGACGCGCTCGCGGCCGCTGCGCCTGCGAACGCCGCCGCCTTCCGCACCAATGCGGAAAGCTACCTGGCAGAGCTCGACGCGCTGGACAGAGAAGCGCGGCAGGCGGTCGCCACCATCCCGGAGGCGCGCCGCAAGGTGATCTCGACCCACCGCGCCTTCGGCTATTTTGCGGCCGCCTACGGTATCGAGTTCATTGCCCCCGTAGGGGTCTCGACCGAATCCGAGCCCAGCGCCCGCGATATCGCAGGGATCATCACCCAGATCAAAAAGGCGAAAATTCCGGCGATTTTTCTCGAAAATGTCAGCGATCCCCGCCTGATCCAGCGGATCGCTGAGGAGACCGGGGCCAGGATCGGCGGGACCCTCTATTCGGACAGTCTCACTGCCGAAAAGGGCGAGGCCCCCACTTACATTGCCATGGTAAGGCACAATATAAAGGCCCTGACCAGCGCGCTCGGCCACTAGGGCAGGGGCCCTCCCTGCCGGCCCGGGCAGCGCGATCTTTAGTTCCGCCCCCGGAGTCGCCATGCCAGAACCTTCTTCGCAAAAGATCCCTGTGACCGTGCTGACGGGCTATCTCGGCGCCGGCAAAACCACGCTGCTCAACCGCATCCTGTCCGAGAACCACGGCAAGAAATACGCCGTCATCGTCAACGAATTCGGCGAGATCGGCATCGACAACGACCTGATCATCGGGGCCGACGAGGAAGTGTTCGAGATGAACAACGGTTGCATCTGCTGCACCGTTCGCGGCGACCTCGTCCGCATCATGGACGGCCTGATGAAGCGCAAAGGCAAATTCGACGCCATCATCGTCGAGACCACGGGCCTCGCCGACCCGGCGCCGGTGGCGCAGACCTTCTTCGTCGACGAGGACGTGCAGAAGAACGCCCGGCTCGATGCCGTCGTCACCGTGGCCGATGCCAAATGGCTCAGCGACCGGCTGAAGGATGCGCCCGAGGCCAAGAACCAGATCGCGTTCGCCGACGTCATCGTGCTGAACAAGACCGACCTCGTCTCAAAGCCCGAGCTCGCCGAGGTCGAGGCCCGCATCCGCGGTATCAACCCTTACGCCAAGCTGCATCGGACCGAACGCTGCAAGGTGGAACTGGCCGACGTGCTGGAGCGCGGCGCCTTCGACCTCGACCGCATCCTCGATATCGAGCCGGATTTCCTGGAAGCCGACGATCACGATCATGACCATGATCACGATCATCATCACCATGGCCACGACCATCATCACCACCATGATCACGGCCATGGCATGAAGCACTACCACGACGAGGAGATGCAATCGCTGTCGCTGCGCACCGACAAGGCGCTCGACCCCACGAAATTCATGCCGTGGCTGCAGAACCTGGTGGCGACCGAGGGCCAGAAGATCCTGCGCTCCAAGGGCATCCTCGCCTTCGCCGGCGACGACGACCGTTACGTGTTCCAGGGCGTCCACATGATGCTGGAAGGCGACCATCAGCGGAAGTGGAAGGAGGACGAGCCGCGCGAGAGCCGGCTGGTCTTCATCGGCCGCGAATTGCCGGAGCAGGCGATCCGCGACGGCTTTGAGCGCTGCATCGTCTCGTGATGAGCGAGTTCGACCCGGGCGAAGTGCCCTCCATCGCTTCGATGACCGATCAGGTACAGCCAGTGCCGCTCGGCATGGCCGTCACATCAGTGCATTTCCTTGGCGACACCGCCCACTTCATCGGCGCCGAGGAGAATGTCGCCGTCGTCGGCGGGGAGGGCGAAGTCTCGCAGACGCCGGTGCATGGCGGCGCGATCCTCTGCTCTGTCTCGGATGGCGAGCGGATCGTCATGGGCGGTGACGATGGCAAGCTGGTCGCGCTCAATGCCAAAGGCGAGGTCTCGACCTTGGCGACCGACCCGAAGCGGCGCTGGATCGATGCCGTGGCGCTGCATTCCGATGGCGCGGTGGCGTGGTCGGTGGGCAAGACCGCGTTCGTGCGTTCGGCCAAGGGCGAGGAAAAATCCTTCGATGCGCCGTCCACCGTCGGCGGTCTTGCCTTTGCGCCAAAGGGCCTCCGGCTCGCAATCGCCCATTATGGCGGCGCGACGCTGTGGTTTCCCAACATGGCGGCCAAGCCGGAATTCCTGGAATGGGCGGGCTCGCATCACGCCGTCACCTTCAGCCCTGACAACAAATTCCTAGTCACCGCGATGCATGAGCCGGCGCTGCATGGCTGGCGGCTCGCCGACAACAGGCACATGCGGATGAGCGGCTATCCCGGCCGGGTGCGGTCCATGTCGTGGAGCGCCGGCGGCAAGGGGCTTGCTACCTCAGGGGCCGACACCGTCATCATCTGGCCCTTCAACAGCAAGGATGGCCCGATGGGCAAGCAGCCGGCGATGCTGGCGCCGTTGCAGGCGCGCGTCGCGGTCGTCGCCTGCCATCCGAAGGACGACATCCTGGCGGCCGGCTATAGCGACGGCACCGTGCTGATGGTGCGGATGGAGGACGGGGCCGAGATACTGCTCCGTCGCAACAAGGGCGTGCCAGTCTCCGCACTGGCCTGGAACGCCAAAGGTACGCTATTGGCATTCGCGGACGAAGACGGCGACGGGGGGCTGCTGGCGTTTTAGAGCATGATCCGGAAAAGTGGAAACCGGTTTTCCCTCGCGACAAACGCGAAGCGTTTGCGCGGAGATCATGCTCAAACAAGAAAGAGATGAGATCACGATCCGATTCCGTCTAATCGGATCATGATCTCATCGTCTTGTTGTGTCCAAGCCGTATTGAGGGGCTATGCGGTTTCTGACGACCTTCCAACTCGCTGATTTCTTCGACACGCTGATAAGCCTGACCACAGCTTTTGTGCTGGGCACGCTGATCGGCGCCGAGCGGCAATATCGCCAGCGCACCGCGGGCTTGCGCACCAATGTGCTGGTCGCGGTCGGAGCGGCTGCGTTCGTCGATCTTGCGATGCGACTGTCGGGCGCGGACGGCGCCGTGCGCGTGATCGCCTATGTTGTGTCGGGCATCGGCTTCCTCGGCGCCGGCGTCATCATGAAGCAAGGGATGGACGTGCGCGGGCTCAACACCGCGGCGACCTTGTGGACGTCTGCGGCGGTCGGCTCCTGTGCCGGCGCCGACATGGAGGCACAGGCCGCGGCGCTCACCTTCTTCATCCTCGCCGGCAACACGCTGCTGCGGCCGCTGGTGAATGCCATCAACCGCATCCCGCTCGACGAGCAGGCGTCGGAGGCGACCTACTATTTCAAGCTCGCGGTCTCCAGCGACGCCTTGCCCGCCATGCGCGACCAGTTGGTCGAGAAGCTCGAGGCCGCCAGCTACCCGGTTGCCGATGTCGAGCTCCAGGAGATCGGTGACGATCTGCTGGAGATCGTGGCGACGCTGGTGAGCACGTCAGTCAATCCCAACGAACTCAATGCCGTCGCGGTGGAACTGCAACGCCAGGCGGGCGTCCGCCATGCCACCTGGGAAGTCAACACAACCGATTAGCGTGGAATATTGTCTCGGGTGCCTGCACGCTCGGGGCGCGGCGCGATCCACACCCAACCGGCGAGGCCGGCAAGTGCGGCGCAGCTTGCGGGCACCAGCATGATCGTGCTCAGCGCCCGCTCGAATGCGGCTATCGCCCCTGCATGAGCGTCTGTCTGTCCGGACATCACGGCATTCAGGGCCTCGTTGGCTTGCGCGGGCGTTGCTCCGGCAAGATCATGCAAGAAGGTTGCAAAGAACACCACCCCGAGTGCCGCAACCGCGAGCAGGCCGCCAACGCGAGCGACCGCGTTGTTGATGCCCGAAGCAATCCCGGCATGGGCTTCGCCGGCGGCTGCCATCACAGTCGACGTCAGCGGTGGAACCGTGATTGACATCCCCACGCCCAGCAGGACCATCGACGGAAATACGCTGATCGAGTAAGGCTGCCTGAGATCGACAAAGGCAAGTATCGTAAATCCGCAGGCTGCGACGATGGGCCCGACAGTGAGCAACAGCCGCGGCCCCAAACGGTCAGCAATGGTCCCGGCGAATGACGCCCCGAATCCCATAATCAGGGCAAAAGGCAGCAACGCCGCGCCGGCTTGGGTCGCCGAGTAGCCACCGACGCGGATCAGGCTGAACGGCAGATAATAGAGCGCACCTCCGAGCGCGAAGTAGAGCAACAGCGTCAACGCATTCGTTGCTGAAAAATCGCGAGATCGATAGAGCGACAACGGCATCATCGCCCGCTCATGGAGACGGGCTTCGATCACGACGAACAAAATCAGCAGAGCGGCTCCCACTCCCAGGGCAGCCAGCACTGTCTTGTCGCGAAATCCCGACGCCGGAATGGCGCTGAGGGACCATGTCATCGCAGCAAGGCCAATCGCGACTGAGGCGGCGCCGCTCCAGTCGAGTTGCTTCGCCCGGGGATCGCTGCTTTCGCAGCCGAAGCGAAGCGCAAGTCCGGCCGCGGCAATGGCGAGCGGGACATTGAGGAGAAAGATCGCCCGCCACGATACCTGATCGACCAGCCAGCCGCCCAACATCGGACCGGCCGCCATCATCAGTGCACCTGCGCCCGCCCATATCCCGATTGCCCGGATCCGTTCATCCTTGCCGAACGTCGCTCCTAACATCGCCAGACTGGCCGGCGTTAACAGCGCGGCGCCAAGACCTTGAACCGCACGGCTGACGATAAGCACCATGATATTCGGTGAGAGCCCGCAGACGATGGAGGCGGCGGTGAAGACCGCGATGCCGATAACAAAAATCCGGCGTCGGCCGTAGAGATCGGCCGCTGAGCCTCCGATCAGCACGAGCGCACCGAGCAGCAGCAGGTAGCCGTTGACGATCCACTGTGTCGCCGCCGCATCTGCATTCAGCGCCTGTTGGATCGCGGGTAGCGCGATGTTCACGACCGAACCGTCGAGGAGGGCCATGCTGGACCCAATGACGGCCGCCGCGAGCGTCAGCCACTTGCGTCTCTGTGACAGGGCAGCGTCACAAGCCGGTGTCGCCTCGATGACCCCGGCGTCGCACGGCGGCCGTGTGAATCCAATCATTGGATGCCCGAGTAAGGACATTGGTCCGTGGGTTAGGCTGCACCTGTCAGTCGCTGAGAACAAGCGCGATGGGCTCGGGGCGGGTAGCAGCGATTGCGTACCACCGGGTCACCCGGCGCAAAAAAGGAGGGAGCGGCTGGTTGCTCGGCCGCTCTTTTGCCGTGAACACAATCCCCGTCAGGCGGCGCGCTTCATACGCCGGAGACTTGCGCCGTATGGACCTACGGAGCGAGGCGGGCGCTACCTACGAAAAACGTTTCGAGAGTCAGAAAGCGAACCGAAGTCTCGGCGCTGGTCGAGCATAGTCCGGTAGATGGCGGCACGGCGCGACAACTCCGTCCGATCCAACCATCTGGGAAATCCTTCCCGGCTCGTTCGTGGCACGCTCGCTTCGAGAGAGCCGGGATTGCGTATCGAACTGCCGTTGGTTCCAGTCTCGCTTGAAAGGATTACAACCCGTGAATGATGCTTACTCGAATGAAATGAATGCCAATTCGACTGCCGGTGCTGACGCGAAACGCGGATTCGACATGCCGCTGTTCGCTATACCGGGGGTGTATCAAAACATCGCCGAGCAAAGCATGCTGCGGGCGAAGGAAAATTGCGAAAAGATGAAGGCCGCTTCTGGCGAGATCGCCGACATCCTCAAGGAAGCCTGCTCAACCAACGCGAAAGGCGCCGCCGACTACGCGGCCAAGTTGATCGAGATCTCGGGCACGAACACCAGCTCCGCTCTCGAATTTCTCACGCATCTGATGGGGACGAAGTCGCTGCCAGAGATCATCCAGCTATCGGCCACGCATGGCCGCAAGAATTTTGAGGTCACCTCCGCTCAGAACAAGGAACTGTGGGAGCTCACTCAGGAAGTGGCGAAGGAGACTGCCGAGCCTATCAGGAAGAGTCTTGCCAGGGTGCTGCGGACAGGTCCCTAGATCGAACTTCTCTTACGCACCACCGAGAATCGGCTGGACGAAAAGCGCCTCCCGCGAGAAGAGGCGGAGTCCAGCCGATGGCCCGCGGAATGCTGCTGATGCAGCAACTCGGGACATTGAGGGAGGACCAAGATGGGTATCGTCATGATCAAATGCCCGCAGACGGGACGCGCGATCCCTACGGGCATGAAAGCCGATCGCGAGAAGTTTCGATGCAGTACGGTGTTCTTCGCGCGCACCTATTGCTCGATCTGCCAGACCAACCATGAATGGTTTGCCAAGGAAGCGTGGGTTTACGAGACGGACGAAAGAGTGAGGAGCGTGTGCTAAGGCTGGCCACTAGCTAACCGTTCCTCAACGGTGCCTTGCACGGTGAGCGGCCGCTCCGTGGGCGTGCGCGCGGTGATGCGCTCCGTTCTCGGCGGTCGGTAGCGGGGTGTGCGCGCGCGGCCTTTCATGCACTGGCCAGGAGTGACCGCGCGGCGTCATCTCGTTTGTCGAAACGATACGCTCGATCCTGCTGCGCATGATCTGATAGCAGTCGCATGCCGCTGCTTCGAGCCGCGGCCTGTCGATTTCGATCGAGCTTCGCCGATTGGACCTGATCGCTCCCGACGCGCGGAGCTTGGATACGACATGGGTCACCGTCGTTCGTCGCACGCCCAGCAACTCCGAAAGCGTCTCCTGCGTAAGCGGCAGCATGTCGCTTTCGGTCCGGTCGTGGATGTGCAGCAGCCAATGGGCCAACCGGGCTTCGACTGAGTGCAGCGCATTGCAAGCGGCAACATGCTGGAGTTGCACTATCAGGGCCCTGTTGAGCCTATTGACGGCGGCCTTGAGCGCGTGGCTGTGCTCGAGCGCCGCATGGAAGCGTGCCGGAGAGAGCTGCAAAGCAGTTCCGGCGATGCGAACCACCATCGTCATCGGCGAGCGGGCCGGCCCGAGCGCCGTGAGGATGTTTACCGCGCCCTCTTTGCCGACGATCGCGGTGGTGACCGTTTGTCCGTTCGGCATGTCCATAACGTGCGCGACCAGCCCGCTGGAAGGGAAATAGATCTGTTCAATCAGATCGCCCGATCGCGCCAGGACGGCGTCGCGTTTGAGCGACACGTTCCGGAAATGGGGCGCAAGCAAATCCAGGTCCGCTTGCGGCAGCGCGGCCAGCAGTCGATTTTCAATCCTGGTCTCATGCTCCATCGCGGGAAAGCTCCTTCCCAGAGACGGAGGCGAGGTGCACTTAGTGCCATGCGCACTAACCCACCACGCCGGACCACTAAAAACGGCCGCGCGGGAGAAAGTTCCAATGGGAGCCGCAGCGCCAGTTGGCGGGATGCGCCACGCCATCTGGAAAGTCAACACAGCCGATAGGGGCCGCGATCGTCAGCGCTTCTCCGGCGCGACCTTGTAGCCGACGATGCGTGTGTTCCAGACGCAGGGAGTGGCATCATTGGCCCACTGCTGGGTCGCCCACAATGTCTTGCGGTCCACCGGGTCGAGCGCGGTCAGGATGCCGACCGAATTCCCCATCGGGCTCACGTTCCTCTCATTCGGGCAGGTGTAGGGATGCGTGCCCGCGACGATCGTCGTCGGGCCGGTGAACGTGTTGGCCGGATCGTCCTGGCGGCGGGTCCAGAGCAGGACCGACAGGTTTGCGCGCGCGCTTGAGGACGTGCCGACGATGCCCAGGTTCCCCGCATCGTCCACGCCAATCGTGCCAAACTCCAGGTGATTGTCAGGGCTGGCAATCTTTGCCGTCTGGCTGACCACGCAGGCGGCCGGCTGCGAGCAATCCAGGTCCACCCAGATTAGCAAATTGTTGGCATCAGCGCCCTGCGCCCCGCAGGAGTCAGTGCATGGCCCGGACCCGAGGACGCCATACAGGTGCGAGCCGTGCTGGACGACATTCATCAGGCGGTGGCTGGTTGCGGCGCGAAGGGTGACGTCGCTGCCGGCCTGCGGGATCGACATGGTCTGGCCGCAGCACGGCGTGTTGTAGAGCCACTTGTTCTCCTTCGAGCCGATATCGGTCTTGATCACCTGCTGGGCGCCGCCGGCATTGTAGGTGCCGGTGGCGCCATTCCACCTGAAGGTGTTCACGATCCAGTGAAACGAGAAATTGGTCGAGCGCTGGCAGGAGTATTGCGCCGCGTGGTCGCAGCTCTTGTTGGCAAAGAACGCCGGAGCCGATGGTGCCTTCGATCGATCGTGGTCAACCGCAGGGACGATGTCGAGCGGCAGGTTGTGGCCACGGTTGATATGGGTTGGCGCTGTGCCTTGCGCGATCGCCTTGATCTCATCCGGCGGCACTGCAAAGCAGTCGTAGGACACGCCCGGCACCGTGCTCGGATTGTCGTCGCCGACGTGGCCTCCGCAGATGTACAAACCGTTCTTGTCGTAGCCCAGCTTGATGCCGGGATTGCGGTCGAGGCAGGGGCCGCCCTGCAGGCAGGACAGGTAGGTGCCGCCCCACGAATCCGTCGCGTCGGCGCTGGCGCTCACAAGCGTGCAGTCGTTGGCGCAGGTCACGGTGATGATCCAGCGCTCGATGAACTCGTTGTAGACGATATGCGGCTCGAACGGTCCGCCGCCTTTCGCCGGGTTCGGGTCGAGCCCGGCACTGCGGATCAGTGCGGCCAGCGGCGTGGATTTCAACAGCTTGCCCGTAGTGTCATACACGTTGACGTTCTGCCAGGTGACCTGCACGATCTGCTTGCCGCTCGCGGCAACGTCCATCTCCGCCCGATCACAATGGATCGGCCCCCCGTTCGATTTGCACACCGCCTGACCTGGTCCGCGGTCGCCCTCGAACGAGTTGACGGTCTGCGCGCTCGCGGCTCCCCAATGAGACAGCATTGGCAAGACGATCAGCAGAGCACCAACGGCAAGCTGCTTTCCGGTTCGTCGGTTAGACATGATTGGTTCAGCCATCGCTAGAAGTTGAAAGTTGTCGAGACCAGATAGGTTCTTGGCGCGCCGAGATAGACGTATCTGTTGGTGTTCGCGCCCTGCCAGTAGTTCTTGTCGAACAGGTTCTCGACCTGGAAGCGCACCACCACCGGCTTGTTGTTCCACGGTGCCGTAAAGGTGTAGCGCGCACCGGCGTCGTAGCGTGTCCAGTCCGAGACCAGCAGCGTATTGGCCTGATCGGCGAAGAAGCTGCCGGTATAGATCGCGCGTCCCGTCAGCGTCAGGCCGTGCAGGAACGGCACATCCCACTCACCGCCGAGATTGAGCTGTGTGTCGGGCACGCTGAAAGTCCGGTAGCCGTCAAACTGCCCGCGCTCGGTCTTGTCCTGACGCGCATCGATGAACATCACGCCGCCCAGCAGCCGCACGCCTGGCGTGACCTCACCGAAGACATTCAGCTCGACGCCGCGGTTGCGGCTCTCGCCGGATTGCGTCAGCGTGTTGGTGACGAAATCGACGAGCTGCAGCGGCCGGTTGATGTCGAAGGCGCTGACGGTCGTCGTTATCCGGCCCCAATCGACCTTGGCGCCGACTTCATACTGCCGGGTCCGGTAGGGTGGCAGCACCTGGCCGGCATTGGCATACTGAGCGCCGACCACGGTGCCGGCCTCGAGCCCTTCGATGTAGTTGGCATAGATGGAGACGTTCTCCAGCGGCTTGATCACCACCGCATAGGCCGGCGTCGTCGCCGAAGTGTCATAGCTGGACGTCTGCAGCCCGGTCGTCGCACTGAACGAGCGGCTCTCGACATATTGCTGGCGCACGCCCGCGGTGAACTGGACGCGACCGTTTGCCACCGACATGGTGTCGGCAATGCCGAAGCTCGACAGATGCGTATCCGAGATTTTCGGCGGTGCTCCAACCGAGATCAGCGGCGTCGGGCTCGGACGCGGGCTATAGAGATTGGACGTGAAGGCCGTGCCCGTCGTGTTGATGATGCCGACGTCACCTTCGGATCCCGTCGCGTTGAAATTGATCGCGTGATGGATTGGCCCGGTATCGACCGAGGCACGGAAGCCCGCCTGCACCGCCGCCTGGTCGCGGGTCTGGCTGTTCAGTCGTGGCGAACCGTCGAAATTGGCGTTGAGGTTGGTGACCCTGATATCCGAATAAAGATACTTGGTCTCGCCCTTCACCACGCCGGCCTGGGCATAGGCCGTCAGGTTCTCGGTGATGTCGACCTCACCCTGCACGAGGCCGAAATTGCCTTCGCCGTTCCAATAGCCCCAGCTTGGCATGAAGCTCGCGCGTGCATCCGGCGGCACCGGCACGCCGGTCAGCGTCGGACCTAACACCACGAAGCGAGTCATGGCGTCGACGTTGTTCTTCTCGTAACCGACATCCGCGGACAGGCGGACGCGCTCGCCGCGGTAGTCGAGGCCGAGCGCTGCCGTCCCGAGCTCCTGGCTCTGGTTGGCGAGTTCGGTATCGCCGTTGCGATAGCTGCCGTTGAACCGAACGCCGAATTCGCTCGCTTCGCCGAACCGGCGGCCGACGTCGAAATGCGTGCCGAACTGCGAGCGCGACGCATAGGTGTTGGTGAGCTGCGCGATCGGGTCGTCGCCGGCACGCTTGGTGACGAGATTGATGCTGCCGCCGACGCCGCCCGGCGGGCCCCCCGGCGGCATGCCGCTCAGCAGCGCGCCCGGTCCCTTCAGCACCTCGACGCGTTCGATCGCGGCCAGCGACGAGAACGAGAAAGCCGATGCGACGCCGTACAGTCCGTTGATGCTGTAGGCCGAACTCGGCACGTCGAAGCCGCGGATGGACACGAAATCGAAGCCGTAGGCGCGCGGCGCGTTGGAGCGGACCGACGGATCGTTGGCGAGCACGTCATCGAGCTTTCGCGCCTGCTGATCCTGGATCGTCTGCGCGGTGTAGCTGGTCTGGTTGAACGGCGTGTCCATCACGTTGCGATTGCCGAGCATGCCGACCTGGCTGCCCGAAGCCACCTGCCCGCCCGCGTAGGACGGCGGCAGGCTGCCGATCATACCGGTCGGCGGTGTCGTCCGCGCACGAGGCTCGACAGGGCGCGAGGCTGCACGCGGCGCAGTTGCGGCATTTTGGCGCGGTGCGACACGACGCGCCGCGCGCGGCGTTGGCGCATGCACCTGCACGGCCGGCAGCTCGTGCGACGTCTGCGCAACGGCTGCGTCTCCGCCATCAATCAGCAACGCAAGTGCGCTCGCTGCAGCCAGAAGGGTTTTCTTGTGAAGTGTAGTCCCGCACGTCATCAGATCAGTCGCCCCAAAATCCCCAGCCGACTTCTGTCGGCTACCGGGATCGCGACCTACAGGAGGTCGTGGTGCGGTCACAATGCGGCGGGCTTAGATTCCATCTAGCTTTTCACGCAGATTGAGAAGCGAAAGGCTGCACACAACTCCGCGCACGGCGCGATATGATAACAGCGTTTGCGTCTGACCTTCGACTTTCGTTCGTTCTTTGGAAGTTGTCGTCATCCACGAGAATTCAACTAAACAATCGCGCTTCGATACGTGCAGGCGCGCGTCTCGCTTGGCTACGGCTGTGCTTCCATGCCACCAACGAGGCAGGCATGTACGACGTGGATTTGAACGGAAGAAGCGACTTCCCGCGGTCAGCCTAGCACCTTCTTCTGCAGATAGCTGAAGGCAACAAAGACCAGCACGGCGCCAAGAATCCGGAGCAGATAGAGCATGCCCTGAGGCCATCCATCATAGCGCACATCTTGGTGGTTCTTGTCCAAGTGGATGCCCGGGATCACTGAATCCAGAGCTAACAGGAAAGGACTCTTCGGTTGGTACGAGCCTGCTGCCAGACGAGTGGAGGCGTGCCAGAAGATTCCCCAGCCAAGCAGCACGAATCCGGCGATCCACAAGAAACCCACTTCCGGATGGAAGCCGTAATCGGCGACAAGCCATGTGAAAGTGAGGCCAACAAAATCCAGCGATACCAAGTCCGCCCAGTGCCAGTCTTGGTTGTTCTTGGCAATCAGGATCTTGTCTGAGTTATGGGTTTCGCCGCGTTGTGCGTATGACTTGGCGATCAGCGTATATGGCTCCAGGTCGGGACGACCGTGAGTGCGGATTCCGGCGTATGCATCCATGGCGCGGATGACCGGCATTGGGTCCGGACCGAAATAGGCATTGGCGAAGATGAACTGGTCGAGCTTGATCTGCTGAGGCGATGCCCCCGTAGAGCTGGTCTGAATGGTGAAGACCCCGTGGTCCACGGACTCGGTGATGCTCAGCTCTGGTCTATCGGTGTCCCTGGAGCGGTTCCAGTCAGGCTGAACGATGAACAAGTCGCCAACTTTCACGCGCTTCAAGTCGATCGCGTCGTAGGACCCTTCCAGGATCGATATCCGGTCGTCGATCCGGGCCGTATGAATCGTCAGTGCTCCATCCGGCTTCTCTGCATCCAATGGCGGCGGATTGGGACCCGCATGGCCCGGTCCGACCTTCTTCGCGGTAACCGATACCTTGTTCAGCAGGAAATGCTTGGCCGCCACCAATTGCATCTTGATGCTCGCCAAGTGGGAGTTCTCCAACCTGAGATCGCCATCAATGGTCGTATTCTGGATTGCGAGCCTCTCGACATATGCGTTTCGTATGTCCAGCGATTTCAGCGCCGCGGTGTCGATAACAAGTCGGTCGGTACTGAACCCAAACAACCTGAGCGGTACGTTCCACGTGTGACGCCTCAATTCAGGGTCGCCGAAAATCATTGCCAGAAATTTGCCGCTCAGCGTTCGCGATTCGTCGGTGGCCAGCTTCTCGGGGTTCTCATTGTTCTCCGTTCGAAGAGCTTCAAGCTTCTGCCGGTACACCGCATCGCGCTTGGGTGAATTCTTCTCCTGTCTGTCCGCGTAGTCGTTCGCTTCCTTCTCGTCGAAATCGACGTTGAGATGCCGGCAGATTTGTTGCCATGCCCATACCTCAGGTTCCGACCAGGCGTCGGAAGCCATCTTCTCGCACTTTTTTGCGTCGACAATGAAGACAGCGGTTGCTGCCAGGTCTTCCGATGGCGTGCCGTTAGGCTGATCGGCGGGTTTGAAGGTTGCCTGGGCAGCGCAGGTGGCAGAGGCCGAGATCAGGCAGATGCTGCAGCAGGCGACAAAAGCAACAAGCGATCCCCGCTTACGCCAACGCTGTATCCATTCCAACCAAGCTGTGCTTTGCATGGCCGTGCCCTCCGGTATCGGATGGATCATCGTCAATTTAGCAGGAAACTCACACGAGCAATGTGAGCAGCTTCACACCGTTCGCGGGTGTTCAGTGCGGACTGGGGTACCCGACCATGCTCCCATTGAGTAGAAGGTTTACGTTTTTTCCCAAAGCCGTCGCCGCTGTCGTTGATCGGTCATGGCCTCTGAGACAGAATTGGCCAACCGCAATTTGCGTGAATCGCTGCAAATCAGAAACTTATGACCAAGCCCGCGAGCAACGCCCCTATCGCCGAAATCTTCCATGCCTACTGGAAATCCGACTGGCGGGCGCTGTCGCTGGTGGCGGCGGTCGTCTTCCTGTCGAGCGCCAGCGGCATCGCTGCGCCGTACCTGTTCTCCCGCCTTGTGGACCGGCTGACCAAAGAGACTGTTGTCTCGGACCTTCTATAGGCGTTCCTGCTCTACGCCGCGCTGGTGGGCGTTGCCTCGGCGCTGCAGCGCGCGGTGCAACACCTGTCGGTGATGACGGCCGAAAACCTCGGCTTCATCGTGAGCACGCGGTTCTTCGAACGCATCTTGAGGAAAAGGTCCGACTTCTTCGTCGAGCACAACCCGGCCGAGATCCAGACCGCCGGCGCCCAGGGGCGTGGCGCGCTGACGACGATCATGCACATCGCGCTGATCGTGTTCATTCCGGGCGCAACGCAGATCGCGCTCACGCTCGTCACCCTCGGCGCTCTCTTGAGCATCGAGGTTGTGGCGATCGTCGCCGCTTACGGCGCCGCCATGATCACGGTGACATTCGTCTCGACGCGTCGATCGCAGGCCCTTCTCGACGCCGCCGTCTCGGCTGCGCAGGAAAATGCTCGATTCGTCGGCAACGCGATGAACGCGATGGAGACGTTGCGTCATCTCGGCAGTCATGCGTGGATGAGCCGCCGCTTCACCGAGAAGGCTCGCGCGGTAAAGGATGGCTGGCGGGCTTACACATTCCGTCGCGCCGGCTCGTCGGCCCTGCTGGGCCTGGGTCTCTCGATCCAATTCGCCGTCAATTTCCTGCTGTTGCTGCCCCGCCATCAGGCCGGAGCGACGACGGTCGGCGATATCGTGCTGTTCAACGCCCTGTTGCTCCAGCTCAACCTGCCGTTCGAGATGATCGCCCAGACGATGGACGTTTTCGCGCGTTCCCGAGCGCAACTCATTCCGCTCGCGGACATGTGGCGGGCTCCGGAAGAGAATGAATCGCCGCATGCAGAGACCTTTGTCCCCCGAGAGGGACGCATCACCTTCGACGATATCAGGTACGATTACGGCAATGGTCGTGGGGTCGATGGCATCAGCTTCACGGCAAGCCGCGGCTCCATCACCTTTATCGTAGGCGAGACCGGCTCTGGAAAGTCGACCATCTTCAAGCTCGCGCTGAAATCCATCGAGCCGCATTCAGGTCGCATTCTGGTCGACGACATCGACCTCCTGCGCATCGCGCGCGCCGACTGGTACCGCGCCATAGCGGTCGTGCCTCAGGACGTCGCGCTGCTGAACGAAAGCCTTGCAGACAACATCATTCTGGGTCGCCCTCGCGATGAGGCCCGGCTTCGCGACGTCTCGGATAAGGCGGCTATCCTGTCTTTCATCGATGCGCTCCCGGAGGGCTTCGAGACCAAGGTCGGCGAACGCGGCCTGAAGCTGTCGGGCGGAGAGCGCCAGCGCATCGCAATCGCCCGCGCTTTGTATGGCAACCCGACCGTTCTTTTCCTCGACGAGGCGAGCTCTGCGCTCGATGACGCAACCGAGCGGGACATCATGAACCACGTTCGCACCCTCGTGCGCGATGTCACGGTGCTGGCCATCACGCACCGAAGATCCGTCCTTGGCGCTGCGGATAATATCGTGGACTTAAGCGATCCCGGGCAATCCCGCGCCCCAGCAATTCCCGCATTCGCGCCGCAGCCAGAGGAATAGCAGGCATCGAACGCGTTCTCGCAGCGCCTCGATCCAGGACTACACGCCCCAGGTCGGTACAGTTCCCGTTGCCCCGCGCGCGGAACCAGGTCTCGCTGGAATCGTTGAACCCGCGGACAATGACGCGGGTAGAACGAGATGGCGACCGACAGGCAGCGCAGCTACCGGAAGGATCTTCTGATCGCATCCGCCCTGTTTGTGGGCGGACTGGTGATTTCGACCGCTTCGCTGGTGGAGATCGCAGCGCGTCAATCTGAGGAGGTGGCGCAGGCGACGCCGCCAGTGCAGTCTTCCCCGCCCGAGCCGCAGACGAAGCCAGCCGAGTCAAAGCCAGGCGGCGAGCGGCCGACCACGCCGGCGCCCGAGCCCGCACGTCCCGACCCGGACGCGCAGAAGACCGGTGCACAGCCCGCGCTGCCACCGGCGCCCGCAGAGAAGACCGCTCCGCCGGTCCAGAAAAAGTGATGTCCTCTCATTCCCCGGGATCGGCCTGAACGGATCCTGCCGAATTTACGGTCTCGCCTGCGTCCCTCTGTCGCCGCATAATCGCGATCTGCCAACGACACGCCAACAACCTTTGGGGTCAGCAGATGAAGATCGACGATGTCAGGCGAAGTGCCTATTCGATGCCGCTCACCAGCCCCGCGTTTCCGCCGGGGCCCTATCGCTTCTTCAACCGAGAATATTTCGTCATCACCTACAGGACCGATCCCGAAGCGCTCGCCGCCGTGGTGCCCGAGCCGCTCGAGGTCGCCGAGCCCGTGGTGAAATACGAATTCATCCGGATGCCCGACTCCACCGGCTTTGGCGACTACACCGAGACCGGCCAGGTGATCCCGGTTCGCTTCAAAGGGGAGGAGGGGGCTTACACCCACGCGATGTATCTGGACGACGAAGGGCCGATCGCCGGCGGCCGCGAGCTATGGGGATTCCCGAAGAAACTGGCGAGGCCGAAGATCGAGGTCGAGAGCGACGTGCTGGTCGGCTCCCTGCATTACGGCTCGGTGCTCTGCGCTTCCGCTACTATGGGCTACAAACACCGTCCGGTCGATCATGATACCGTACTGAAGGGCATGAAGGCGCCGAACTTCATCCTGAAGATCATCCCGCATGTCGACGGCAGCCCGCGCATCTGCGAGCTCGTGCGCTTCAATCTCGAAGAGATCACGCTGAAGGAATCCTGGACCGGCCCTGCCGCTCTCGGCCTGTTTCCACACGCGCTCTGCGACGTCGCGCGGCTTCCGGTCCGCGAGGTCGTCTCCGCCCTGCATTTCAAGGCGGACCTGACGCTCGGGCTCGGCACGGTGGCGTTCGATTACATGGCGAAATGACCGGAGGCGGCGCCTGACCCTCGCGGCTTCGTCATGGCCGGGCTTGACCCGGCCATCGACGTCTTGGCCAACTGAGGCGAAGCGTGCATGCGCGGCGCGAGGCCGCGCATGACCTCGTTGGCCGCAGCGCCGGCCCGGCATGCGTCACGGATCACCGATCAGGCGGCGCTATCCACGGGCGACTGCGCTGTCGCTTTAGGCGTGATGAGATCAGGTCGAGTTGGCGCCACGCTGGAAGTGCCTTACCTCTCCCCATCGGGGAGAGGTCGGATCGCATCGTGAGATGCGATCCGGGTGAGGGGGATGAGCTTCATCGAGGAACCGTAACCCCTCACCCGGCGCTGCGCGCCGACCTCTCCCTATGGGAGAGGTGAACGACTGCGGTCACGCCGATTCGAACAAAAATCATCACGCTTTGACCGCCGAAGATTGGCGCAGCGACAAGAGTGCTATCAGTGCCGAAAGGCTCAGTCCGGCCGACACGATCACTATCGATCGGCCAAGAGTGTCTATGAGCAGCCCGAACCCAAGGGGCGCCAATGCTTGGCAAATGCGGGAGGGTGCGCCGATCAATCCAAGTCGATAGGCGTAGTTCTCCGGTCCGAAAATCGCCAATGGGAGCGTTCCTCGTGCAATGGTCAGAATACCATTGCCGGCCCCATGTAGCAGAGCGAAGACGCCGGCAGCACCACCGCCGAAAATACCGATTACGCACGCTCCGATCGGATGAGTAATACAGGCAAGCCGTGTCGAGACGAGCGGGTGGAAACGGTTAAGAAGGCTCGCTTCCATCACACGGGCTGCGACCTGCGCGGGTCCGATCATCATACCGGCAAACACCGCCTGCGCTGGCGTCGCGCCGAATGCTTCGACGATTCGCGGCAGATGCGCCGCCATCGCCGATGTCACCGTCCAGGCGGCCGCGAACGCGAATGAGAGCAGAACCATGGTGCGGTCGATCGTAATATGTGGCTTCGCCACGGGTCCTTCTGAGCGGACCGGCTTTGCCGTGCTGGGCAGCGCGAGATTGAGGGGTAGACCGATCACGATGTGCGCGATCGCCCAAGCGTAGCAGGTTTCGCGCCAACCGATCGTCTCGAGCCCGAATGAACTCAGCGGCCAGCCGACCGTGCTGGCAAAGCCGGCAATCAGCGTGATGCCGGTGATCGAGGCGCGCGCGTCGCTGCCGTAGATACGCCCCAGCGCGCCGAACGCCGCGTCGTAGAGTCCGAGGCCCATGCCAATGCCCAGCAGGAGCCAGGCCACCGACATCATCCACACCGAGGCCGATGCGCCGAGCAATGCGAGCCCGCCTGCAAAAACCACATTCGAGATACAGAGGACCTGCCTCCCTCCGACGCGGTCGATCTGGCGGCCGACGCGCGGCCCCAATAATCCGGAGATCACCAGGGAGGCCGAGAAGGCGGCGAAGAACCAGTTGGTCGAAATTCCGAGATCGTGGGCAATGGGGTCTGCCAGGATCGCCGGCAGATAGTAGCTCGATCCCCAGGCCAGCGTCTGGGCGGTCCCCAGCGCGGCAACCACCCGCAAGCGTTGTCCGTTCACGCGGGCGGCCTTAGCAGCCGCAGCCGGGCTTGCCGGCGGCTTTCGTGATAGCGTCGTCGGAACAGCAGGCGTCGATGCCGGCGGGTGCCGGCCCTCCGCAGCAGCCGGATGCGGCGATACCGCCCTCCACGCCGCCGCGTGTGCAGACGCCGGTTTCGGGGAGCTCGAGTTCGACGCGCTCGGCAGCTTTCTTGTCGCCGGCGATATCGGCAGCGATCGAGCGCACCTGTTCGTAGCCGGTGATCATGAGGAAGGTTGGCGCCCGGCCGTAGGATTTCATGCCGGCGAGGTAGAAGCCCGGATCGTCCTGCTGCAGTTCGCGCGCGCCATGCGGGCGCACGGTGCCGCAGGAGTGCTCGTTGGGATCGATCAGCGGTGCGAGCGCGACGGGCGCCTCGATCGCAGGATCGAGCCGGAGCCGAATCTCGCCGAGGAAGGAGAGGTCCGGACGGAAGCCGGTTGCGATGACCAGCTCGTCGGCGACGACGCTGCGTCCGCAGCAGGCTGACGACGTCGCGATCCGAAGCCGGCCGTCGCTCGGCGAGATCGCCGAGACGGAAAATTCGGCCTCAACCTGCACCTCACCTGATGCGACCAGCGATGCGAAGTGTGTGCCGAGTTCGCCGCGCGCAGCGAGCTTGTCGTTCGCGCCGCCCCCGAATGCCTTGGCCGGATCATTGCCCCGGAGCAGCCAGATCGGGCGGGTGTCCGGCACCTGACGGGCCAGCATCGCCAGGTCGGTCAGGGTACCGATCGCCGAGTGTCCGGCGCCCAGCACGGCGACAATCTTGCCCGCGTAGCGCTCACGGTCTCTCCCGAGGACATCCGGCATGCCGTAGGCGATCCTCGCTTGTGCTTCGCGTTCGCCGATCGCCGGCAGGCCATTGGCGCCGGCGGGATTCGGCGAGGCCCACGTTCCGGAGGCGTCGATGACAGCATCGGCGCGCAGGGTCTCGGGCCCTTTGCCGTTCTGGTAGCGTATCTCGAAGGGAGCCGCCTCCCGGCCCTTCGTCCTCGCCTTGTCAAAGCCGACACGGGAAACGGCGGTGACGCGGCTCGACGTGCGGATCACGTCCTTCAAGCGCGTGCGCGTCGCGAGTGGGACAAGGTACTGTGCCAAGAGCTCGCCGCCGATCGGATACACCTGCGGGTCCGGCGAATTCCAGCCTGTTGGCGCGAGCAGCCGCGCGGCCGCCCGGTCGACGTTGTATTCCCAGGGTGAAAAGAGCTGGACGTGTTGCCATTGACGGACCGCATGTCCCGCTTCTGGCCCGGACTCGAGCACGACGGGCGTCATGCCGCGCTCCAACACGTGCGCGGCTGCCGCCAGGCCGACGGGTCCGGCTCCTATGATCGCGACGGTCTTTGCTGCGCTCATTTTGCTTCTCCCAACCTTCTAGAATTACCGAATTATCGGACAAAAAAATCAGGCCGCCGTCTGAGCGTCTTTGCATTGGGTCTCGTCGATGCAGCATTCAGCAACGAGGAAATCCACCAAGCCCTGCATCGTGTCGTATTCGGCGTGGCAAGCCAGTGTCGTGCCCTCGCGCACCTGCGAGATCAGACCGACGGAGACCAGCGCCTTGATGTGGTGCGACAGTGTCGACGCCGGAATCTTGAGCCGCTCCTGCAGGCGCCCGACCGGCATGCCTGCACGCCCTGCGCGGACCAGCGCGCGATAGATTTTCAGCCTGGTGGGGTTGCCCAGCGCTTCGAGGCGGGCTGCTGCTTCGTCGAGCTTCATGGAGACCAAGATGAGCGCGACCCGTCTCCTTGTCAAACTATATTTCTAGAATATTCGAAATAAGTCCGCCTATCCCGGTATGCTGAATTGGGTTGACTTGGTCATATATACACGTTTGCAGGCATTCGCCCGCTAGATTTGCCCGGCTTCATACTTGCCGAGCTGTGCGGAGCGTTCGCCGGCATGCTGTTGATGATTTGGCTGCTCGGGCGACCTCAGGCGCGCGGCCCGGTCCCAATTGCGGAGACAACCACATGAGCGTCACCATTTATCATAACCCGGCTTGCGGCACGTCCCGCAACACGCTTGCCATGATCCGGCAGAGCGGCGTCGAGCCCACGATCGTCGAATATCTCAAGACGCCACCGTCGCGCGAGAAGCTCAAGGAGCTGATCGCTGCGATGGGTATCCCGGCGCGCGCCCTGCTGCGTGAGAAGGGCACGCCCTACAAGGAACGTGGCCTCGATGATCCCAAATGGTCGGACGACGAATTGCTGGATTTCATGATGGCGCATCCCATCCTGATCAACCGTCCCATTGTCGTCACGCCGAAGGGCGCGCGGTTGTGCAGGCCGTCGGAGGCGGTCATCGACCTCTTGGACAATCCGGTCGGACGTTTCGTGAAGGAGGATGAAGGCCGCAGATAAATCCCGGCCTTGCAAAAGTAGCCTCCGTCATTCCGGGGCGGCACGCAGCGCCGAACCCGGAATCCATTTCTCCGCCCGCGCCCGCGGTCCGATGGATTCTCTGATGTGCAATTGCACATCATAGCTCGCGCTTACGCGCGCCCCGGAATGACGAGAGGCGAGAGCCCGCGTCAGCGCACCAGCACGTTCCGGAACTGCCAGGGATCGGACGTGTCGATGTCTTCGGCAAACAGGCCCGGCCTGTCGTTCAGCGGGGTCCAGTCGGTGTAGAAACCCTTCACCGGGCCGAGATACGGCCGCTGGATTTCCAGGCAGCGGTGGAAATCCAATTCGTCGGCTTCGACGATGCCGGCTTGCGGATTTTCCAAGGCCCAGACCATGCCGGCGAGCACCGCCGAGGACACTTGCATGCCGGTCGCATTCTGATAGGGCGCGATCCGGCGGGTCTCCTCGATCGAGAGCTGCGAGCCGTACCAATAGGCGTTCTTGGCGTGGCCATAGAGCAGCACGCCGAGCTCGTCGATGCCGTCCTCGATCTCGTTCTCGTCCAGGATGTGCCATTTCGGCTGCATCCGCCCCGCAGCGCCGAACATCTCGTGCAGCGACAGCACGGCGTCGTTGGCCGGGTGATAGGCGTAGTGGCAGGTCGGGCGATAGATCACCTTCTCGCCGTCGCGCACGGTGAAGTAATCCGCGATCGAGATCGACTCGTTATGGGTGACGAGGAAGCCGTATTGCGCGCCTGGAGTCGGGCACCAGGAGCGCACGCGGGTGTTGGCGCCCGGCTGCAGCAGATAGATCGCGGCCTGGCAACCATGCGCGTGCGTGCGGCCGTTCTCCGGCATCCACTTCTCATGGGTGCCCCAGCCGAGCTCGGCCGGCTGCAGGCCCTCGGAGACGAAGCCCTCGACGGACCAGGTGTTGACGAAGACGTTCATCGGCTTCGGCTTCTTCGAACGCTGGGTGTCGCGCTCGGCGATATGGATGCCCTTGACGCCGAGCTTATGGGCGAGCTGGCCCCAGCCCTCGCGGCTCTTCGGCTCGTTGAATTCGACGCCGGTGTCGCGGGCGATGTCGAGCAGCGCCTGCTTGACGAACCAGGATACCATGCCGGGATTGGCGCCGCAGGTCGAGACCGCTGTGGTGCCGCCCGGGTTCTTGCGCTTGGCGGCCAGCAGGGTCTCGCGCAGTGCGTAGTTCGAGCGCCCTTCGGTGCCGATGTTCTTGTCGAAATAGAAGCCGGCCCACGGCTCGATCACGGTGTCGATGTAGAGCGCGCCGATCTCGCGGCACAGCGTCATGATGTCGACCGAGGAGGTGTCGACCGAGAGGTTGACGCAGAAGCCCTGGCCGCCGCCGGCGGTGAGCAGCGGCACCAGCAGTTCTCGGTAATTGTCGCGGGTGACGCCATCCTTGATGAAGCGCACGCCATGCTTCTTGGCGAGCTCGCCGTCCTCATGCGGATCGATGATGACGAAGCGCGACTTGTCATAGTCGAAATGCCGCTCGATCAGAGGCAGCGTGCCTTTGCCGATCGAGCCGAAGCCGATCATGACAATGGGGCCGGAAATCTTGGCGTGGATCTGCGAGGAGGGGCTCATCATTTTCTCCAGGAGATGGCTCGAGCGGGTGGATGGTTGGTGGACGTTGATGGATCAGGCAGTACGTCGTTTCGCGGTGACTTCGATCTCGACCTTCATCTCGGGTTTCAAAAGTCCCGCGACGATCAAGAGTGTGGCGGCCGGGCGGATGTCGCCGAGAAACTCGCCGCAGACCGCGAAGTGGGCGTCCGCGTCCTTGGCATCCGTCAGGTAGTAGGTCGCGCGGACGATGTCGGCCAGCGCGAAGCCGCCTTCCTTCAGGGCGGCCTCGATGGTCTTGAAACAGTTCCGTGACTGGCTCGTGACATCTTCAGGCATCGTCATCGTCGTGTAGTCATAGCCGGTGGTTCCGGCGACGAAGGCGAAATCGCCATCGATCACGGCGCGGCTGTAGCCGGCGGTCTTCTCGAAAGGCGAGCCGGTCGAAATCAGGCGTCGGGACATTCAGGACCTCCTATTCTCAGCGTTGCGGGACATACGGGTACTTGCGCGGGTTTACGGGATTTTCCCGCCCGCGCAACCTTTGGTTTCGGTTTTGCGATCAGCGGGAGTGCTGGGTCGTATCTGCTGCCGGAGCGGACGGCGAACTCCAGCGGCGCACGAAGATGTCCCTGACGATCATGACCGAGATCAGGATCAGGACGATGGTGGTGATGATGCTGCGCAGAACTGGGCGCGCAACGTCGCTGGTTGCGGGAAGGTTTTCGGCCATGATCGCAACCGTCACGCGGCCTGCGGCACGGCGCGCAATGCGCGTGCCTTGCGGTTGAGCAGCAATGCGCCGGTCGCGGTGACCATGCCGCTGGCGCCGTCGAGCGCGCCCTCGGCAAGTTCGAGACCGAGCAGCCGGTCGCGCTCGAACGGGCCAGGCAGCACGAGTTCGCTCATCCTCTCCGGCGAGAAGCCGAAGCGGGCGTAATAGGGCGCATCGCCGAGCAGGATCACCGCGCCATGGCCGCGCGTCCGCGCGATCGAAATCGCGCGGCCCATCAGCGCGGCGCCGACACCGAGGCCGCGGCAGGTGGAATCCACCGCCAGCGGCCCCAGCATCAGCGCGGGGTTGCCCCCGGCGCTGACGTGCCACAACCGAACGGTACCGACCAGCCGGCCGCTTGCGACCGCCGACAGCGCAAGGCCTTCGGCGGGCGCGCGTCCGTCGCGCAGGCGCTGGCATGTGCGCTGATGGCGGTTCTCGCCAAAGCAGGCATCCAGCAGCATTTCACGCGCCTCGACGTCCGAGGAACGTTCCGCACGGATCGCGAACGGAGCGGCGCTCGGGGTGAGGGCGACGGTGGTCTTCCGCAAAGCAGTCATGGCACGTCAGTCCCCGCTTCCAGCGGCGGGGCACACCGGTGAAAGCGTCGTTCGAAAATTCGAAAATGTCGGGGAGGGAGCCGGCAGGCCGGCTCCCTGTTTTCTTCTCCCTCTCCCGCAAGCGCGAGAGGTAAGAGACGTCAGATGTGGTAGGTCCTCAGCGGCGGGATGCCGTTGAAGGCCACCGACGAGTAGGTCGACGTATAGGCGCCGGTCCCCTCGATCAGCAGCTTGTCGCCGATCTCGAGCGTCACCGGAAGCGGATACGGCAGCTTCTCGTACAGCACATCGGCCGAGTCGCAGGTCGGGCCAGCAAGCACGCACGGCGTCATATCCGCGCCGTCATGCGGGGTGCGGATCGCGTAGCGGATCGACTCGTCCATCGTCTCGGCGAGACCGCCGAACTTGCCGATGTCGAGATAGACCCAGCGCACCTCATCCTCGTCGCTCTTCCTGGAGATCAGAACGACTTCGGTCTCGATGATGCCGGCATTGCCGACCATGCCGCGGCCCGGCTCGATGATCGTCTCCGGGATCTGGTTGCCGAAATGCTTGCGCAGCGCGCGGAAGATCGAGCGGCCGTACTGCACCACCGGCGGCACGTCCTTCAGGTACTTGGTCGGGAAGCCGCCGCCCATGTTGACCATGGACAGGTTGATCCCGCGCTCGGCGCAGTCACGGAATACGGTCGAGGCCATCGCCAGCGCGCGGTCCCACGCCTTCACCTTGCGCTGCTGCGAGCCGACATGGAAGGAGATGCCGACAGGCTCCAGCCCCAGCCGCTTGGCGAGGTCGAGCACGTCGACCGCCATCTCCGGGTCGCAGCCGAACTTGCGCGACAGCGGCCATTCGGCGCCGGCGCAGTCGTAGAGGATGCGGCAGAACACCTTCGCGCCGGGGGCGGCACGGGCGACCTTCTCGACCTCGGCGGCGCAGTCGACCGCGAACAGGCGAATGCCGAGCGCGAAGGCACGCGCGATATCGCGCTCCTTCTTGATCGTGTTGCCATAGGAGATGCGGTCCGGCGTCGCGCCTGCCGCCAGCGCCATCTCGATCTCGGCGACGGTCGCGGTGTCGAAGCAGGAGCCGAGCGAGGCGAGCAGCGACAGCACTTCCGGCGCCGGGTTGGCCTTCACCGCGTAGAACACGCGGCTGTCCGGCAACGCCTTCGCGAAGCTCTGGTAGTTGTCGCGCACGACTTCGAGGTCGACGACGAGGCACGGCTCGGTGTCGAGGCCCTCGCTGCGGCGGTGACGCAGGAATTCCTGGATGCGCTCGGTCATGGCACTCTCCCAACGACCCCAGCGACGGGGCCGCATTCAAAAAACGTGACGTCGGATAAGAGTGCCTTGGCCGAATTGCGCGATGGAGGCGCAACGAAGCCAAAAAACTCAAACCAGACTGTGCTGCCGTGGATTGGTTGGGAGATTTCCCGCCCGCTCACCTGGCAATGAAGGACAAGCCTTTTCAGTAGCCCGCGCCGGCGTTGGAATGCCGGTAGAGACCAAAAAAGCCCGCTCCGTCGTTGCTTTAAGTCGCGTCCCCCGTTGAGAGCGGGGTGCGCCGGTTCGCCTCCGGCTGCCAGTCACGGTTGCAAGAGATGGAGAGACCTTCATCGGCATCCCTTGAGAGAGATGCTGGCCGCTTCAGAGGCGACCCTCGGTTCTTCATCCCTTGGCGGCTGTCCGGCCTCTTGTCCGGATACCTACCGACTGACACACGACCACAGGCACGTGCGAAATTGGGCAAGGCTGGAAATAAGTGTTTTGACTCAGCTGCGCAAGAATTTTTTTGGGCTGCGCGCAGATTTCCCTAACGCGAGCTTGCGATTGTTTGTCGCTGCACGCGCGCACCGCGTCGAATATGAATGGACGTTAAGAGAAGCTAGCAGTCGGCTGCGCGTTTGGAGCCTTCTGCCACAGTGTTTTCGCAGTCGCGCCTCACGCGCGCCGCGTGAACGGCTCGATGCGCTGCGCCGCGCGGATGAACGCGATCATCACGAGGACGCCGAGCGCGAACAGCACCGCTTGCAGGATGTGCGCGGCGGTGTCCTCGAGCCCGAGCAGGATCGCGAGCGCCCAGCCGCCGGCAAAGGCAGCGCCGAACACTTCCGCGCCGATCAGGATCGCCGCGCTGATCACGGTGATCACGCTCGGCCAGACGATCTGGCGGTTGCCGGTGGAGGAGGGCTGCAGGCTCATGGAAGAAGGTCCTTTTTGAGGGGCGCAATGTCCCTGAAATGGGCCCTGCGATCAAGCGCAAAAGGCCCAAAATTGCCGCACGGTGTGGTATAGTTTGCCGCAATATCTTGGACAAAAATAGGATTTCGCATGTCGGCAAGTTCGCAAGGTTTGGCCAACCCGCTGCTGCAGGGCTGGCAGACGCCGTTCGAGACGCCGCCCTTCGACGAGATCAAGCCCGAGCATTTCCTGCCCGCCTTCGAGCAGGCCTTCGCCGATCACTCCGCCGAGATCGGCGCGATCGTTCATGATCCGGCGGCGCCGGACTTCGACAACACCATCACTGCGCTGGAACGTTCCGGCAAGCTGCTCTCCAAGGTCTCGGCGGTGTTCTATGACCTGGTGTCGGCGCACTCCAATCCGGAGATCCTGGAGATCGACAAGGAAGTCTCCTTGCGGATGGCGCGTCACTGGAACCCGATCCTGATGAACGCCGTGCTGTTCGGCCGCATCGCGCTCTTGCACCAGAACCGCGCCTCGCTCGGCCTGAGCGGCGAACAGCTCAGGCTGCTGGAGCGCACCTATACGCGCTTCCGCCGCGCCGGCGCCGGCCTCGACGACGCCGCCAAGGCGCGGATGGCCGAGATCAACGAGCGGCTCGCCCATCTCGGCACCAGCTTCAGCCACCATCTGCTCGGCGACGAGCAGGACTGGTTCATGGAGCTCGGCGAGGACGACCGCGCCGGGCTGTCGGACAGCTTTGTCGCCGCCGCCAAGGCCGCGGCGGAAGAGCGCGGGATGGCCGGCAAGGCGATCGTGACGCTGTCGCGCTCCTCGGTCGAGCCGTTCCTGAAAACCTCCGATCGCCGCGACCTGCGCGAAAAGGTCTTCAAGGCCTTCACCGCGCGTGGCGACAATGGCAACGCCCACGACAACAACGCGACCATCGTCGAGATCCTGGCGCTGCGCGAGGAAGCCGCCAAGATCATGGGCTTCCCGAACTACGCCTCCTACCGGCTCGAGGATTCCATGGCGAAAACGCCGGACGCCGTGCGCGGCCTCTTGGAGCGGGTCTGGAAGCCGGCGAGGGCGCGGGCGCTCGCCGACCGCGACGCGATGCAGGCGCTGATCGCGGAGGAGGGCGGCAATTTTGCGCTGGCAGCCTGGGACTGGCGCTACTACGCCGAGAAGCTCCGGCAGATCAGCGCCAATTTCGATGACGCCGCGATCAAGCCCTATCTTGTGCTCGACCACATGATCGGGGCCGCCTTCGACTGCGCCACCCGCCTGTTCGGCGTCACCTTCGAGGAGCGCAAGGATATCCCGGCCTGGCACCCCGACGTCCGGGTCTGGGAAGTCAGGGATCGCGACGGCAAGCACAAGGCGCTGTTCTACGGCGACTATTACGCCCGCCCCTCGAAGCGCTCCGGTGCCTGGATGACCTCGCTGCGCGATCAGCAGCAGCTCGACGGCGCGGTTGCCCCGCTCGTCATCAATGTCTGCAATTTCGCCAAGGGCGCGGGCGGCGAGCCCGCGCTGCTGTCGCCGGACGATGCCCGCACCCTGTTCCACGAATTCGGCCACGGCCTGCACGGCATGCTGTCCAACGTCACCTATCCCTCGCTGTCGGGCACCTCCGTGTTCACCGATTTCGTCGAGCTGCCGTCGCAGCTTTACGAGCACTGGCAGGAGCGGCCGGAGGTGCTGCAGCGCTTCGCAAGGCACTATGAGACCGGCGAGCCGCTGCCGGACGATCTCCTGCGGCGCTTCCTCGCCGCGCGGAAGTTCAACCAGGGTTTTGCCACCGTGGAGTTCGTATCCTCGGCGCTGATCGACCTCGAATTCCACACCCAGCCGGCGGCCGCCAGCCGCGACGTCAGGGCCTTCGAGAAGCAGGAGCTCGAGAAGATCGGCATGCCCGCCGAGATCGCGCTGCGGCACCGGCCGACCCAGTTCGGCCACATCTTCTCCGGCGACCACTATGCCGCCGGTTATTACAGCTACATGTGGTCGGAGGTAATGGACGCGGACGCCTTCGGCGCCTTCGAGGAGGCCGGCGACATCTTCGATCCCGCGACCGCAAAGCGCCTGCTCGACGACATCTATTCGTCGGGCGGCTCGCGCGATCCGGAAGAGGCCTATGTCGCCTTCCGCGGCCGCGAGCCGGAGCCGGATGCACTGCTCCGCCGGCGCGGGCTGCTCGAGACTGCCGAGGCCGCCTGAAGTGAGGCGCATGTCCCGCAACTGGCTCGGCCTCCTGGCCGCCGGCGCCGTGATGCTCGGCGCGGCCGCCGCACAAGCCCATCCGCATGTCTGGATCACCGCGAGGAGCGAGGTGATCTATGCGCCCGACGGCACCATCACCGGTGTCCGCCACGCCTGGACCTTCGACGACATGTTCTCGACCTATGCGCTGCAGGGCATAGAGGCCAAGACCAAGGGCGCCTACACCCGCGAGGAGCTGGCGCCGCTCGCCCAGACCAATGTCGAGTCGCTGAAGGAATACGCCTACTTCACCTTCGCCAAGGCCGACGGCAAGAAGCAGAAATTCACCGAGCCGGTCGATTATTTCCTCGAATACAACAACACGGAATTGACGCTGCACTTCACGCTGCCGGCGAAGACGCCGTTCAAGACCAGGCAGCTTTCGCTCGAAGTGTTCGACCCCGCCTTCTTCATCGACTTCAAATATGCCGACAAGGACCCCGCCAAGCTGGTCGGCGCACCGGCCGACTGCAAGCTGCAATTCCAGCGGCCGAATGACGGCACCGCGAGCGCGCAGCAGCTCGGGGAGCAGAACTTCCTGAGCGGCGAAAGCTCCAACTTCGGCGCGATGTTCGCCAACAAGATCGTGGTGGAGTGTCCATGAAGCAGGGATCATCCGTCGCGCGTAGCCTGGCGATTGCCGCCGTGGCGCTCGCAGCCTTTGCACTGGCCGATGCCGCGATGCATGCGCTCTCAGCGCAAAACCCGTTCGGCGCCCCGCGACGGGCGGCCGAGCCGCAGGTCGGCGGTATCATCGGCTGGCTGCTCGCCAAGCAGGGGGAATTCTACCGCGAGATTTCCGCGTCCATCCGTGCTGCCAAGACCGATGGCTATGCAGTCTGGACGTTGCTTGGCGTCTCCTTCGCTTACGGGATCTTCCACGCCGCCGGTCCCGGCCATGGCAAGGCGGTGATCTCCTCCTATCTGGTCGCCAACCGGGAAACCGCGCGGCGCGGCATTGCGCTGTCGTTTGCATCGGCCCTGATGCAGTCGCTGGTCGCGGTGGTGATCGTCGGCATCTTCGCCTGGCTGCTCAATGCCACCGCCACGACCATGTGCGGCGCGGAGAGGGTGATCGAGATCGTCAGCTACGCCCTGATCGCGGCGTTCGGCGCGCGACTGGTCTGGAGCAAGGGCGGCGGATTCTTCCGCGCGCTGCAGACGCATGTGCCGGAACCGGCCATCGCCGGCGTCCCACTTCGTCGGCATGATCACGGTCACCATCATCGGGACCATCATCATGACCACGGCCATGATCATCACCACGATCAGGGCCACGGCCACCAGCACGGCCACGCGCACGCGCATGTCCATGACGAGCATTGCGGCCATTCGCACGGACCCAAGCCGAGCGAGCTCGCCGGTCCCGGCGGCTGGCGGCGTGGCCTGAGCGCGATCGTGACCGTTGGCATTCGGCCCTGCTCGGGCGCCATCCTGGTGCTGGTGTTCGCGCTGGCGCAGGGCCTGTTCTGGGCCGGCATCGCCGCAACCTTCGTGATGGGGCTCGGCACCGCGATCACGGTGGCCACCATCGCGATCCTCGCCGTGTCCGCCCGCGGCGTGGCCCAGCGCCTGAGCGCCGGTCGCGACGGCGGCGGCACGCTCTTCATGCGCGGCATTGAGTTCGCTGCGGCCGGTCTGGTGCTGCTGTTCGGGCTCGGCCTGTTGTTCGGCTACCTCGCCGCCGAACGCGTCACGTGCCTCTAAAGTCACCTCTCCCGCTTGCGGGAGAGGTCGGCGCGCAGCGCCGGGTGAGGGTTCTCTCCGCGCAAAGACACTCTCTGTTCTTTTCGCGGAGAGAGCCCTCACCCCGACCCTCTCCCGCAAGTGGGAGAGGGAGAACTTAGACCGTCAAATACCCCCTTATCATCGGCAGGAAAAAAATTGCGACATTGATCGTAAAACCGATGGTCCAGAGGATCGAGCGCAGGGTTGGGCGGTTGCCGAGATAGGTGAAGACGTAAGCGATCCGCACGATCAGGAACAGCACCGCGAGCTCATCGATCAGCCGGAACGGTCCCACGCGGAATTCGGCGAGCAGCACGGCGAAGGCGAAGAACGGAAACGCCTCGATCCCGTTCTGGTGGGCGCCGAGCGCGCGGGCCCGGATCGGGTCGTCGTAGAAGGCGGGATCGCGCGGGTTGGAATTGTCGAAACGGCCGCTCGCAGTCCACTTGGCGGCTGCGAGCGTCAACAAATACAGCATCAACGTTCCGAACACGCACCATTCGGCAACCGTCATGGTTCCTCCCCCGCATTGCGGAGGGGAGCCTAGCTAACGGTGCGTTGTCTTGACAAGAATGGGGCAACGCGCGAAGCCACGGCCGTCATGACCGTGGCCGTCCCAGTCCGAAACACGACGCCGGCAGCGCAAGCCCAGCCGGATCGCATCGGCGTGCTGCTGGTCAATCTCGGCACGCCCGACACCGCCGACGCCCCGGGCGTGCGGGTCTATTTGAGGGAATTCCTCTCCGACCCGCGCGTGATCGAGGATCAGGGGCTGCTGTGGAAGCTGATCCTCAACGGCATCATCCTGCGCACGCGGCCGCGCACCAAGGCTCTCGACTACCGGAAGATCTGGAATACCGAGAAGGACGAGTCGCCGCTGAAGACGATCACGCGCTCGCAGGCCGAGAAGCTAGCGGCGGCGATCGGGGAAGATCATGTCGTGGTCGATTGGGCGATGCGCTACGGCAATCCCTCGATCCGGGCGGGGATCGAGGCGCTGACGGCGCAGGGCTGTAACCGGCTGTTGGTGGTGCCGCTCTATCCGCAATATTCCGCCGCGACATCGGCGACCGTCTGCGACGAGGCGTTCCGGGTGCTCTCCAGCTTGCGTGCGCAGCCGACCTTGCGGGTGTCCTCGCCATACTATGACGATCCTGTCTATATCGACGCGCTCTCGGTTTCGATCAACGCGCACCTGGCGACGCTGCCGTTCGAGCCGGAATTGATCCTGGCCTCCTTCCACGGCATGCCGCAGAAATATGTCGATCAGGGTGATCCCTATTTCGCCCAGTGCGTCGCCACGACGGAAAGCCTGCGCAAGCGCCTCGGGCTCGATGCCTCCAGGCTGATGCTGACCTTCCAGTCGCGCTTCGGCAACGATGTCTGGCTGCAGCCCTATACCGACAAGACCGTCGAAAAGCTCGCCAAGGACGGCGTGCGACGAATTGCCGTCGTCACGCCCGGTTTCTCCGCCGACTGTCTGGAGACTCTGGAAGAGATCGCGCAGGAGAACGCGCACATCTTCAAGCAAAATGGCGGCGAGCAGTTTGCGGCGATTCCCTGCCTGAACGACAGCGAGCCCGGCATGGACGTGATCCGCCAACTCGTGCTGCGCGAACTCCAGGGCTGGATTTAGCCGAGTTGGGACCACGGTACGCTCCCTCTCCCGCAAGCGGGAGAGGCGAAGTCGAGCGCAGCGCCTGACACATCATTTACGTTCGCAGGCTATATCTGGCAGCCTCGCAAACCGCTCCTTAACTATGTGTCAACCAACAGCCGGCTGAACCGGCGTTGCGGTTTTGCAGACCAAATGCAGGACCGCGCCGGCTTTCGCCGGTCTTGGAGGACTTTATGAGTGGTTTCGACATTTTCGCCATCGCCCTTGTTCTGCTCGTCATCGTCACGCTGTTCGCCGGGGTCAAGACCGTTCCGCAGGGCTATGGCTGGACCATCGAGCGCTTCGGCAAATACACCCGCACGTTGCTCCCCGGCCTCAATCTCATCGTGCCCTATTTCGACCGCATCGGGCGCAAGATGAATATGATGGAGCAGGTGATCGACATCCCCGAGCAGGAGGTGATCACCAAGGACAATGCCACCGTCACCGTTGACGGCGTTGCCTTCTTCTTCCAGGTGTTCGACGCCGCGAAGGCGAGCTACGAAGTCGCCAATTTGCACCAGGCGATCACGGTGCTGACCATGACCAACATCCGCTCGGTGATGGGTTCGATGGACCTCGACCAGGTGCTGTCGCATCGCGATGAGATCAACGAGCGGCTGCTCCGCGTCGTTGACGCCGCGGTCTCGCCCTGGGGCGTCAAGGTCAATCGCATCGAGATCAAGGACATCGTGCCGCCGGCGGATCTCGTGGAGGCGATGGGCCGGCAGATGAAGGCCGAGCGCGTCAAGCGCGCCGACATCCTGCAGGCCGAAGGCCAGCGGCAATCGGAGATTTTGCGCGCCGAGGGCGCCAAGCAGGGACAAATTTTGCAGGCCGAAGGTCGCCGCGAAGCCGCCTTCCGCGACGCCGAGGCGCGCGAGCGACTGGCGGAGGCTGAGGCGAAGGCAACGCAGATGGTGTCCGAAGCGATCGCGAGGGGCGACGTCGCCGCACTGAACTACTTCATCGCCGACAAGTACATCAAGGCGTTCGGGCAGTTGGCGGAAGCGCCGAACCAGAAGATCGTGATGCTGCCGATCGAGGCATCGAGCGTGCTCGGCTCGCTTGCCGGCATCGGCGAGATCGCGCGCGCCACCTTCGGCGAAAGCACAGCTTCAGCAGCCGCCGCCGCGCGCCGCTCCTCGGTGCCGCAGGCCGGCCCGACGCCGCCGCCAATCGCGCCGGCGCGGTGAGGGCGCGGGCGTGCTAGCATTGCGTCTGCGGAATTAGAGGTCGTGTCATGACCGAGATGTTTTCGACACTGGGTACCTGGAACTGGCTGATCTTCGGCTTCATCCTGATGGCGCTGGAATTGGCGGCGCCCGGCGTGTTCCTGTTCTGGCTCGGGCTATCAGCGCTCATGGTCGGACTGGTGTCGTTCGTCATCAATCCGCTTTGGCAGACGCAGTTCCTGATGTTCGCCGCGTTCGCAGTCGCTGCTGTGCCGGCATGGCGGCACTTTGCCAGGAGCGGGACCTCGGTAAGTGCGAGCAGTCCGTTCCTCAACCGGCGCACCGAAGCCTTGATCGGCCGCGAGTTCACGCTCGAGAAGCCGATCATCGACGGCTCAGGCACGGTGCGGATCGATGACACGATCTGGCGCGTCGCCGGCCCCGACGCCCCAGCCGGCAGCCGCGTCAAGGTTGTCAGCGCCGACGGCGCCAGCCTGACGGTGGCGGTGGCCTAGTGATGCAGGGCGGATTGGCTTGTCCTCCCGCGCGAACAGCGTAATCCGTCATTCCCTCGCCGCAAAATCCCACCGTCATTCCGGGGCGCGCGAAGCGCGAGCCCGGAATCCATTCGTCCACTTGCGCAAGCGGAAAAATGGATTCTCCGATGTGCAATTGCACATCATAGCTCGATGCTATCGCATCGCCCCGGCATGACAGCCGCCGTCATTGCGAGCCAGCGGGTCGCGCGAACGCGCGCCCCGCTGGCTCGCAATGACGACGTGGATGCTTTGGGTGCGACAAATCAACTCGACGGGCAAATCAGCCCAAAGTCTGTCCATCCCCTGCGCG
>NZ_JBVBEF010000027.1:0-86644 GCF_055456055.1 Bradyrhizobium sp. LeoB3 | reverse complement strand
CATCCCCCTCCTGCAAATCAATCCGCGAAGAGAATCACAGCTGCCACGCGCCCGATATAAAAAGATTCACAGTCTCGTAGGGTGGGCAAAGCGACTTGTCCGCCGTAGCTCAACGAGCGAAGGCGGAAGCGTGCCCACCATCACGAGCGGAGTGGTAATGGTGGGCACGGCGCTGACGCGCCTTTGCCCACCCTACGGCTCCGCAACCCCTTGCTCGCGCCACAACCGCTCGCTGTGGTTATGGGTCCCCGCTTTCGCGGGGACGACAGCGGTGCGAGGCGTGAGAGAATCGTAGGATGGGTAGAGCGGAGCGAAACCCATCATTCGCGCGGTTTGCTTCATCGCGATGGGTTTCGCTGTGCTCTACCCCTCCTACCGGGACGGTGCGTCCCCCTCACGACAGCTTGCGCTTGCTGCGCAGCCGCAGCCGTTCTTCGGCCTCGAGCTTCGCCATGCCCAATAAATGGCTCAAAACCTCCAGCCGGTGACGTTCCGCGAGCTTCACCAACTCGGTCACAGTCTCCGCAATGAAGGCCACGGCTTCGTCAGGGCCGCCCTCCTCGCCGGGTTCATCCAGTTGCGATCGCTTTTCCCGACCGGAAGCGGAGCGCTTCCGGCGGCCTCCCGCCCTAGCCAAAAATTTTTTCCAAAAGCATCATTTTGGAATGAGGATAGGGCCTTTTCGGCCGCAACTCTAGGACGCATTCTGCAACTTCCTAGATATTAAGTCGTAGACCGGCCCCACCCTCTCAGTATCCTTCGATTTGACAGGGGGCCCCTCAACACCCATGTTCGCCCCGACAGAGGGGATCGCGAGTCTCGCGGAGCCCGCTTTCAGTTCCTCCCCTAAGCTATTGGAATGACATGAATATCGTCATTGTGGAGTCGCCGGCCAAAGCCAAGACTATCAACAAATATCTGGGCTCCTCCTACGAGGTCCTGGCCTCGTTCGGCCATGTCCGCGACCTCCCCGCCAAGAACGGATCGGTCGATCCGGACTCCGATTTCCAGATGATCTGGGAGGTCGATCCCAAGGCTGCCGGCCGACTCAACGACATCGCCAAGGCGCTGAAGGGTGCCGATCGCCTGATTCTCGCGACCGACCCTGATCGCGAGGGCGAGGCGATCTCCTGGCACGTGCTGGAGGTGTTGAAGGAGAAGCGCGCGCTGAAGGATCAGAAGATCGAGCGCGTGGTGTTCAACGCCATCACCAAGCAGGCGGTCTCGGAAGCGATGAAGACGCCGCGCCAGATCGACGGCGCGCTGGTCGACGCCTATATGGCGCGCCGCGCGCTCGACTATCTCGTCGGCTTCACCCTCTCCCCGGTGCTCTGGCGCAAATTGCCGGGCGCGCGTTCCGCCGGCCGGGTGCAGTCGGTGGCGCTGCGTCTGGTCTGTGACCGCGAGCTAGAGATCGAGAAGTTCGTACCGAGGGAATATTGGTCGCTGGTCGCGACGCTTCTGACGCCCCGCGGCGACGCCTTCGAGGCACGGCTCGTCGGCGCCGACGGCAAGAAGATCGCGCGGCTCGACATCGGCTCGGGCGCGGAAGCCGAAGATTTTCGTAAAGCCATCGAAGCCGCGCTGTTCAAGGTCGCGACCGTCGAAGCAAAGCCCGCCCGGCGCAATCCGCAGGCGCCCTTCACCACATCGACGCTGCAGCAGGAAGCCAGCCGCAAGCTCGGCTTCGCGCCGGCCCACACCATGCGCATCGCGCAGCGGCTCTATGAAGGCATCGACATCGGCGGCGAGACCACCGGCCTCATCACCTATATGCGTACCGACGGCGTGCAGATCGATCCGTCCGCGATCACCCAGGCGCGCAAGGTGATTGGCGAGGACTTCGGCAACGCCTATGTGCCCGACGCTCCGCGCCAGTACCAGGCCAAGGCCAAGAACGCACAGGAAGCGCACGAAGCGATCCGCCCGACCGATCTCTCGCGCCGGCCCAACGACCTGAAGCGGCGGCTGGATAACGATCAGGCGCGGCTCTACGAATTGATCTGGACCCGCACCATCGCCAGCCAGATGGAATCCGCCGAGCTCGAGCGCACCACCGTGGACATCGAAGCCAAGGCCGGCTCGCGCGTGCTGGAATTGCGCGCCACTGGGCAGGTCATCAAGTTCGACGGCTTCCTCGCGCTCTACCAGGAAGGCCGCGACGACGACGAAGACGAAGACTCCCGCCGCCTGCCCGCGATGAGCGCGGGCGAGCCGCTGAAGCGGCAGGACCTTTCCGTCACCCAGCATTTCACCGAGCCGCCGCCGCGCTTCTCGGAAGCCTCGCTGGTCAAGCGCATGGAAGAGCTCGGCATCGGCCGTCCCTCGACCTATGCCTCGATCCTGCAGGTGCTGAAGGACCGCGGCTATGTGAAGCTCGAGAAGCGGCGCCTGCACGGCGAGGACAAGGGGCGCGTCGTGATCGCGTTCCTGGAGAGCTTCTTCCGCCGCTATGTCGAATACGACTTCACCGCCGATCTCGAGGAACAGCTCGACCGCATCTCGAACAACGAGATCTCCTGGCAGCAGGTGCTGAAGGATTTCTGGCGCGACTTCATCGGCGCGGTCAACGACATCAAGGATTTGCGCGTCGCCGAGGTGCTCGACGTGCTCGACGAGATGCTGGGTCCGCACATCTATCCGCCGCGCGCGGATGGTGGCGATCCCCGGCAGTGTCCGACCTGCGGCACCGGCCGATTGAACCTCAAGGCCGGCAAGTTTGGCGCCTTCATCGGCTGCTCGAACTATCCGGAATGCCGCTACACGAGGCCGCTCGCTGCCGATTCCGAGGCTGCCGCCGACCGCGTGCTCGGCCAGGATCCGGACACCGGCTTTGATGTCACCGTGAAGGCGGGACGGTTCGGCCCCTATATCCAGCTCGGCGAGCAGAAGGATTATGCCGAAGGCGAGAAGCCGAAGCGCGCCGGGATTCCGAAGGGCACCTCGCCGAGCGACGTCGATCTTGAACTTGCGCTCAAGCTGTTGTCGCTGCCGCGCGAGGTTGGAAAGCATCCCGAGACGGGAGAGCCGATCACCGCCGGCATCGGCCGCTTCGGCCCGTTCGTGAAGCACGAGAAGACCTACGCCTCGCTCGAGGCCGGCGACGAAGTCTTCGACATCGGCCTCAACCGTGCGGTGACACTGATCGCGGAGAAGATCGCGAAGGGTCCGAGCGGACGTCGTTTCGGCGCCGATCCGGGAAAACCGCTCGGCGATCATCCGGCGCTTGGCGCGGTCGCGCTGAAGAACGGTCGCTATGGCGCTTACGTCACCGCAGGCGGCGTCAATGCGACGATCCCGAGCGACAAGACGCCCGACGAGGTGACGCTTGCGGACGCGATCGCGCTGATCGACGAGCGCGCAGCCAAGGGCGGCGGCAAGAAGGCCAAGAAAGCCAAGGCGGAAAAGGCCGCCAAGGCCGACGGCGACGCCGCGGCAAAACCTGCCAAGAAGGCGGCGGCGAAGAAAGCGCCGAGCAAGCCGAAATCGGATGCCGCCAGCAAGGCGCGCGCCCCGGTGAAGGCAGCGAAGACATCAGCGGCAAAACCTGCCGCAACATCGAAAACGCCCGCGAAGAAAAGCGCGGGCAAGGCTCGAGGGTAAGTGAAGCAAAAGCTTGACCATGGCTTTCCGGCCAGGGACGCCATTGTCGCCTTTATCCGATCCAATCCCGGAAAAGTCGGCACGCGGGAGATCGCGCGCGAATTCGGGTTGAAGAACGCCGATCGCGTCGAGCTGAAGCGCATGCTGCGCGAGCTCGCCGACGACGGCACGATCGCCAAACGCGGCCGCAAGATTCATGAGCCGGCCGCGCTGCCGCCGACCGTGATGGCCGACGTCACCGGCCGCGATGCCGACGGCGAGCTGATCGCAACGCCCACCGAGTGGGATACGGAAGAGAACGGCACCGCGCCGAAAATCCGTATCGTCACGCCGCGCCATCAGAAGCGCGGCACCACGGCCGGCGTCGGCGACCGCGCGCTGCTGCGCATCGAGATGGTGGGAGATGCCGACGGCACGCCCTATCGCGGCCGCATCATCAAGGTCATCGACCACGCCAGGACGCGCGTGCTCGGGCTGTTTCGCGCCCTCCCCGACGGCGGCGGCCGGCTGGTGCCGGTGGACAAGAAGCAGGCCGGGCGCGAACTCAACATCGCCAAGGCCGACGCCGGCGGCGCCAAGGATGGCGACCTCGTCAGCGTCGACCTCGTTCGCAGCCGCGGCTTCGGTCTGGCGTCGGGCAAGGTGAAAGAGCGGCTCGGCTCGATCGCGAGCGAAAAGGCGATCAGCCTGATCGCGATCCATACTCACGAAATCCCGCAGGAATTTTCGCGCGGCGCCCTGCGCGAGGCCGAGGACGCGAGGCCCGCGACGCTGCAAGCGCGCGAAGACTGGCGCGACGTGCCGCTCGTCACCATCGATCCGCCGGACGCCAAGGATCACGACGACGCCGTGCACGCGGAAGCCGATCCCGATCCGAACAACAAGGGCGGCTACGTCATCCATGTCGCCATCGCCGACGTCGCCTACTATGTGCGGCCGGGTTCGGCGCTCGACCATGATGCGCTGATCCGCGGCAACTCGGTCTATTTCCCGGACCGCGTGGTGCCGATGCTGCCCGAGCGCATCTCCAACAATCTCTGCTCGCTGGTGCCGGGCGAGCCGCGCGGCGCGCTCGCGGTGCGGCTGGTGATCGGCGCCGACGGCCGCAAGCGCTCGCACACATTCCACCGCGTGCTGATGCGCTCGGCCGCCAAGCTGCACTATGCGCAGGCGCAAGCAGCAATCGACGGTCGGCCGGACGACACCACCGGTCCCCTGCTCGATCCGATCCTGAAGCCGCTCTGGGAAGCGTACCGGCTCGTGAAGCTGGCGCGCGACGAGCGCGATCCGCTCGACCTCGATCTGCCCGAGCGCAAGATCCTCTTGAAGGCGGACGGCACGGTCGACCGCGTCATCGTCCCCGAACGTCTCGACGCGCACAGATTGATTGAGGAATTCATGATCCTCGCCAACGTCGCCGCGGCCGAGACGCTCGAGAAGAAAGGCCTGCCGCTGATCTACCGCGTGCATGACGAGCCGACGCAGGAGAAGGTTTACAACCTCCAGGAATTCCTCAAGACGCTCGATCTTCCCTTCACGAAGGCCGGTGCGCTGCGGCCGTCGATTTTTAACCGCGTGCTGGCACAGGTCGAGGGCGAGGATTACGAGTCGCTGGTCAACGAGGTGGTGCTGCGCTCGCAGGCGCAGGCCGAATACTCCTCGGAGAACTACGGCCATTTCGGCCTGAACTTGAGGCGATACGCGCATTTCACCTCGCCAATCCGGCGCTACGCCGACCTGATCGTGCACCGTGCGCTGATCCGCGCGCTTGGGCTCGGCGATGGCGCCCTGCCGGACAGCGAGACGCCGGAGACGCTTGCCGAAATCGCCGCCGAGATTTCGATGACGGAGCGGCGCGCGATGAAGGCCGAGCGCGAGACCGCCGACCGGCTGATCGCGCACTATCTTGCCGATCGCGTCGGCGCCAGCTTCCAGGGCCGCATTTCCGGCGTCACCCGCTCCGGACTGTTCGTCAAGCTCGACGACACCGGCGCGGACGGCCTCATCCCGATCCGGACGCTTGGCACCGAATATTACGACTATGACGAGAAACGGCATGCCCTGATCGGCTCCCGCAGCGGTGCCATGCACCGACTGGGTGACGTGGTCGACGTGCGTCTGGTAGAAGCGGCTCCGATCGCAGGTGCACTGCGCTTTGAATTGCTGTCGGGCGGACAGGCCATTCCGCGTGGCAGAAAAAGCGAGGGCCGGCGCGAACGGAAGAAAGAAGTGCGGGGCGCGAAAGCGGGTCGCGCGCCGAGCAAGAAGGATCGCAAGCCGGGCAAGCAGAAGTCCGGCAAATCGAAGCGAGGCAAGTCATGGAAACGCTGAAGCCCGTGACGACGGTGTGGACCCGCGAAGCCGCGGCGGCCGAGCGGCGTGACCTGTGGGCGGCCTTGAAGCGCGGCTTTCGCTGCCGCTGCCCACGCTGCGGCCAAGGCAAATTGTTTCGCGCCTTCCTCAAGGTCGATGGTCACTGCCCGGTCTGCGACCTGGATTTTTCGCACCATCGCGCCGACGACCTGCCGGCCTATCTCGTTATCGTCGTCGTCGGCCACATCGTGGTGCCGCTCGCGCTGTGGATCGAGACCAACTATTCGCCGCCGGTCTGGCTGCAACTCTCGATCTATCTGCCGCTGACTTTGATCTTGTCGCTGCTGCTGTTGCAGCCGATCAAGGGCGCAGTCGTAGGTTTCCAGTGGGCGATGCGCATGCACGGTTTCGACGAGAACGCGCCAGACGATCTTCCGCCGATCCGATAGCCTTAAATTCAAAAAAATAACAAACGGGGATGGAATGACCGAAGCAGCGACCGCGATCAAAGCGGAAGTCAAGGAAGAAAAGGAAGCGGATCATCATCCGTATTTCCGGCCCAAGGATGCCGCGACGCTGATCCTGATCGATCGCTCCAGTGCGAAGCCGAAGGTGCTGGTCGGCAAGCGCCACGACAAGGTCGTGTTCATGCCCGGCAAATACGTCTTTCCCGGCGGCCGCGTCGATGCGGCTGACAACCGCGTCCCGGTCGCCGCTCCGATCAGCAAGGAGCTCGAGACGAACCTGCTGAAGGGCAGCCCGAAGATCACGCCCGGCCGCGCGCGTGCGCTCGCCAATGCGGCGATCCGCGAGGCCTGCGAGGAGACCGGCCTGTGCCTCGGCCGCAAGGCTGAGAAGCCCGGCAACCTCGATGGTCCGTGGAAGCCGTTCGCCGATGCCGGCCTGTTGCCCGACCCCTCCGGCCTGTTCCTCATCGCGCGCGCGATCACCCCGCCTGGCCGTGTCCGCCGCTTCGACACGCGCTTCTTCACGGCGGATGCCTCCGCCATCGCCCACCGCGTCGAGGGCGTGGTGCATGCCGATGCGGAATTGGTCGAGCTGGTCTGGGTCGAGATCGGCTCCGAGCCATTGGCGGACGCCCATGCCATGACCAAGAACGTGCTCGCCGAGCTCGACCGGCGGCTCGCCACTGGTCCCCTCAGCCACGACGCCCCGGTGCCGTTCTTCCATTTCTACGGCGGCAGGATGCACAAGGACATTTTGGGAGCGTGACGGGCATGTCGCGCAAGTGTGCAAAAACAAAATAATCTTCCCGGTGGCGCCGCCGTGCTTCGTGCCTATCTGCTCCTGAACGACCCACACGGAAACGGGGCAGATGGCACAGCGTCAACTCAAGCTCGGCGCGTTCATGCGGCCGATCAGCATCCACACCGGCGCATGGCGCTATCCCGGCGCCTGGCCGGACGCCAATTTCAACTTTTCCCATATCAAGCAGCTCGCCCAGAAGCTGGAAGCCGGCAAGTTCGACGCCTTCTTCATGGCGGACCATCTGGCCGTGCTGAACATGCCGATCAACGCGCTGAAGCGCAGCCACACCGTGACCTCGTTCGAGCCGTTCACGCTGCTCTCAGCGCTCGCGACGGTGACGGAGAATATCGGCCTGGTCGCGACCGGCTCGACCACGTTCGACGAGCCCTATCATGTCGCCCGCCGCTTTGCCTCGCTCGACCACATCAGCGGCGGCCGCGCCGGCTGGAATATCGTCACCACCTCCAATCCGGATGCGGCGCTCAATTTCGGGCTCGACGACCATATGGAGCATGCCGAACGCTATCGGCGCGCGCGGGAGTTCTACGACGTCGTCACCGGGCTCTGGGATTCCTTTGCCGATGATGCCTTTGTGCGCGACGTCGAGTCCGGGCTCTTCGTCGATCCTTCGAAGATGCATGTGCTCAATCATGAGGGAAAATATCTGAAGGTGCGCGGTCCCCTGAACATCGCACGCCCAGTGCAGGGCTGGCCGGTGATCGTGCAGGCCGGCGCATCGGAGGACGGCAAGCAGCTCGCGGCGGAGACGGCGGAAGCGGTGTTCACCGGTGGCGGCAGTCTCAGCGACGGGCAGAAGCTTTATGCCGACATCAAGGGCCGCATGGACAAGCTCGGCCGCGACCGCGAGCATCTGAAGATTCTGCCCGGCGCTTTCGTCGTCGTCGGCGACAGCGTCGAGGAGGCCAAGGAGAAGCGAGCGTTGCTCGATAGCCGCGTGCATTACGACAGCGCGATCGCCTCGCTCTCGGTGATCCTGGGCACCGATGCGTCCGGCTTCGATCCGGATGGGCCGTTGCCGCCGATCCCCGAAACCGATGCCAGCAAGAGCGGGCGCCAGCGCCTGGTCGACGTCGCCGCGCGCGACAAGCTCACCGTGCGTCAGCTCGCACAGCGCGTCGGCGGCTATGGCGGGCTGGCCTTCGTCGGCACTCCGAAACTGATCGCCGACCAGATGGAGGAATGGCTAACAAGCTATGCCTCCGACGGCTTCAACATCATGTTCCCGTACCTGCCGGGCGGGCTCTACGATTTCGTCGACAAGGTGGTGCCGGAACTGCAGAAGCGCGGAATCTTCCGCAAGGAGTATGAAGGCAAGACGCTGCGGGAGAATCTGGGCCTGCCGCGGCCGAAAAACCGGTTTTTCGCGCACTGATCCGCCCGAATTGGGCCGGTTTGGGTCCGGAAAACCTTGACTTTGGGCCGATTCTGACTAGTTTGCCGGCCAAACGCGGGCCGATTGGCCGGCTCCTATACCCCACATTTCCTGAGGTTTTGACATGGCCAAGGCGGTCACCATCAAGGTCAAGCTCGTGTCGTCCGCCGACACCGGCTACTACTACGTCGCCAAGAAGAATTCGCGCACCATGACCGACAAACTGGTCAAGAAGAAGTACGATCCGGTCGCGCGCAAGCACGTCGAATTCCGCGAAGCCAAGATCAAGTAAGATCGCGGGACACTACCCACTCGAACGGGGCCTCGCGGCCCCGTTTTTATTTTGTGGCCCGGGGGCACAGGGCTCACATGATCGCAATCTTGGACGAAGGAAGCGTTGGCGGTTACTCGGTCGCATATGGCCGCGAGGACATCTACTTTCCCGTCTACATCACCGCCGCCCTCGCCGCGATCTTCTTCACAGCCACCTGGATCACCGGCGCGCTGTATTGGCTGGCGCTTGCGGCTGCGGCGGCTGGCTTCACCTACTACAACATTCCCCTGCTGGAGACCGGGCGCCCGACCATCGGCGCCAATCAGTACGGCATCTTCATCCAGGCCTTCGGCCTGATCCGCTGGCGCGCCATCGAACGCATCGACCTCGTCCAGATCGCCGAGCGCGCGATGACCGTCCATGAATTGCAGATCGCGCTCAGCATGCCCCTCAGCGGCGCGCTCGTCGCCGACTGGCGCAAGCAGCCGGCCTATCGCCGCTTGATGCGGCTGCCGTGGCGCATGGATCACCGCGCCGTGGTGTGCGTCAACCTGGAGCCATTCGACCGGTCGCCCGACGACATCCATCGGACGTTCCTCAGGATGTGGCGTTACTACCGGAGCTAAGTGGCTTTGTGTCTGCTCAGACGAGGGCGGCGATCTCGTCCGCGGCTTTGCGAAGATCCGGCAATAACTCGACGACGCGTTCCATCGTCATGCGTTCGCTGGTCGAGGCCACTGCGACGGCGGCCACTGCCGCGCCGGTGGGGCCGAGCACCGGCAGGCCGACGGCAGTCACGCCCGGAACGGCCCGGTTGCCAATCAACGCATAGCCCGTCTTGATCGCTTGCCGCCGCAGCCGGAGCAGTTCGTTGCCGCTCATATTGCCGTAGGCACGCAGCCAAGGCTCGTTGTCGGCCACGACCTCATCTGCATCGTCGTCGCTCAGCGCGGCGAGCAGCGCAAGGCCGCCAACAGTGATGCCCAGCGGATGCCGCGCGCCGAGCGGCACCGACGGTGTCTGGATCGGATGGGTACCTTGCACTCTGTCGACGCAGACGCTGTCGTTGGCGCTGCGGATGAAGAGGAAAGACGTGTCGCCGGTGCGCTCCGCGAGTTGCTGGAGCATTGGGTGACAACTCCGATGCATCGTGAGCGCGCGCGCGGAGACGAGGCCGATCTCGAGTGCGAAGGATCCGAGCACGTAGCGACGGGAGCCGTGCTCGCGCGCGAGCAGCCCCTCGTCAACCAGCGTCGCGAGCAGACGGTGTACCGTCGGCCGCGGCAGCGCGAGCGCGGCAGCAATGTCGGCGAGGCGAACGCCTCTCCCTTGCCGTTTCGCGACCAGCCGCAGAGCGCGGATTGCACGCGATACGGTTTGCGTCCCTGCGATCGACGTCGCTGACGTGTCTGCCACCATAGACAACCTGGCTCCGGAGTATTCCGCACGAAACAATTTCAATATGTGGAATATTTCAGCCGCCTTATCAAGCCGGATCTATACCGCATCCCCCGTAGAGCGTCATTCGAGGCACCCATGAATGCGTGAAACTCTGAATCAGGGACGCTTTATTCCGGTATTTGAAAATTCACATGGAATTTCATCGACAGAATGTAGGGTTTTTTGACTGTTTTTGTGACCCCGCTTATCGTCGGTGTAATTCCAATTAATGGAATTATCTTACGGCGATAGGGTTTCTGTGATGACTCACGATCGGCCCGGTTTCTCCATCCGGGAACGCATTCCGTACGATCCGATCATCGGTCGCCGCTTTCGGCTTCCGGGAGGAGCGCGCGTCGCGGTATGGACGATCGTAAACGTTGAGACTTGGGATCCTGCCGGCGCGATGCCGCGTAATGTGCTGTCGCCGCCGATGGGGCAGCCGCTGTTGCCCGATATCCCCAACTGGGCTTGGCACGAGTACGGCATGCGCGTCGGTTTCTGGCGCTTCGTCGATGTGCTGGCGACGCGCGGTCTGAAGGCTTCGTTTGCTGTCAACGGCTCGGCGATCGCTAGCTATCCCGCGGCCTGCGCAGCGGCACGCGACGCCGGATGGGACTTCATGGGCCACGGCTATGTGCAGGGACCGATGCACGGCGTCGCCGACCAGGCCATGGCGATCCGCGAAACCGTCGATGCAATCCGCAGCTTCACCGGCAAGCCGGTGCGCGGCTGGGAAAGTCCCGGCCTGACCGAGACCAGCGATACGGTCGATCTGCTAGCGGAAGCTGGCATCGAATACGTCGCCGACTGGGTGCTGGATGACCAGCCGGTTTTCATCAGGACCCGCGCCGGCGATATCGTCTCAGTGCCCTACACCGTCGAGGTCAACGATGTGGTGCTGTCGGCGATCCAGCAGCAGCCGTCGGACGCTATCCTCCAGCGCGGACGCGACCAGTTCGATCGTCTCTACCAGGAGGGCGCCTCGATCCCGCGGGTCATGGCGATCAGCATCCATCCCTATTTGACCGGCGTTCCGCACCGCATCCGCTATCTCGAGGCCCTGTACGATCACATCCTGGCGCATGAGGGGGTGTTGATGTGCACCGGCGCCGAGATTCTGGACATCTTCAAAAGCCAGACGGGCGACAAGTCATGACACGCCCGCGCATCCTGCTCGTGTCGACCGGAGGTACCATCACCATGACGGGCGGCGTCGGCGGTGGCATCGCGCCGGCGCTGACCGGGGAGGATCTGGCCCGGGCCGTCCCCGAACTCGACACGATTGCGGCACTCGACGTGGTCACCTTCTCCACCAAGCCGGGCGCCTCGCTGACACTATCGGATTTGGCTGAGATCGCCGCGCTGATCGATGCGCGTCTGGGCGGCAACGATGCGGGAGCCGTCGTGGTGCAGGGCACCGACAGTATTGAGGAAAGCGCCTTCGCTCTCGACCTTATCGTCAAGTCGAACAAGCCGGTCGTGGTGACCGGTGCCATGCGGGGTGCCGCCTCGCCGGGTGCGGACGGGCCGGCCAATCTGCTCGCCGCAGTCACGGTTGCGACGGCGCCGATCATGACCGGCTGCGGCACGACGGTCGTCCTTAGTGACGAGATTCACGCTGCGCGCCATGTCGCGAAGGCCGACACCTCATTGCCCGGTGCTTTTCGTTCGCCGACGGCAGGGCCACTCGGCCCGGTCGCGGAAGGGGACGTGTGGCTGCTGTTCAAGCCGGAGCGCCTGCCTCCGCTAGGGCGAGTGGTCGCTACGACTGTCCCTCCGGTTGCGCTGGTGCGGATCGGACTCGGCGACGACGGCCGCCTGCTCTCAGCCCTTGCCGGTCTCGGCTATCGTGGCGCGGTGATCGAGGCGATGGGCGCCGGACATGTCCCCGCTAGCGTCGCCCCGCTCGTCGGCGCGCTTGCAGAAGCGATGCCCGTCGTGCTGGCGAGCCGCACCGGTGCCGGGCCTGTGTTCACACGAACCTACGGCTTCGACGGCTCCGAGATCGATCTCATCCGCCGCGGCGTCATCCCCTCTGGCATGTTGAGCGGCGTCAAGGCTCGCCTCCTGCTGCAACTCTTGCTCGGACAGGGGCTCGCACGGGACGAGATCGCCAGTGCTTATGCCGAGCGATCCGAAGGCCACCGCAGCCGGCGGGAGCGGGAGGCGGTCTAGCAGCGGCCTCGTCACCGTCGCCGCATCGAGTTTTGCCCTCCACACAAGCGCGCAAGGGTACGCGCAGGGAACGGAACCACATTATCATGAGCACACCGCAGAGCACTTCATCCGTCACCGGCAAGGATGGCAAGCGTGAGAAGATCGCATTGGCGATGTTCGTCGTCCTGCTGCTGTCCTACGTGGTGAACGCGATGGACCGCCAGCTCTTCTCGCTGCTGGCGACGGATGTCCGCAGGGCGCTGAACCTTTCGCTGCCGGAGGTCGGGCTGGCCTCCACCATCTTCACGCTTGGCATGGGGCTCGCCGGCATTCCGACCGGCTACCTGCTGCGCAACATGTCGCGTCGGGGCGTCACCCTCCTCGGCCTCGTCATCTTCTCGGCGGCGACGCTGTTGACCGCCTATGCCACCGGCCTGCCCGATCTCTTGGTCTACCGCTTCGTCTCGGGCCTCGGCGAAGCGATGCAGCTCACTGCGATCCTGGCGATCGGGACGACCTACTTCCTCAACCACCGCGCCATGGCGGCAAGCTCACTCAACTTCACCTTCGGCATCGGCGCCATCGCCGGCCCCAATCTCGGGGCCGCCATCCTGAACGCGGCGCACTGGCAGATGCCGTTCGTCCTCTTCGGCCTCGCCGGCATCCCGGCCCTAATCCTTATCCTGCTTTTCGTGCGCCCATGGTTCAGCGAGGCGAGCGTGACCGAGCAGGCAGCCGCGGGCGGCCCGGAGGAAGGCGCCGCCGACAGCCTGTGGTCGGCCCAGCCGCTGTTGCTGGCGGCCGCCACCGTATTCGCTGGGCTCGCGATCTACGGCTATCTCGGTCTGTACCCCACCTATCTGCGCGAGGCGGTCGGCTTCACGCCCAAGGAAGCCGCGCTCGCCGTGAGCTGCTACGGCTTCGGCGCGCTGTTCTCGTTGATCGGCGGCTGGTCCGGCGACCGGTTCGACTATCGGAAGCTGCTGTTGATCTCGCTGCTGATCGCCGCTGCGTCGGGAGGGGTGCTGTTCACCCAGCTTGGCCACTCGCTGACGCTGCATATGGCGGTCTCCCTTATCTTCGGCGTCGCCATTAGCGGCATGGTCTATGCGAACCTCTCCGCCGGCATCATCAAATCGGTGTCCCGGAAGAAGGCGGCCGAGGCGTCAGGCCTGTTCGTTGCGGCGCTCTACATTCCCGCCGCCTTCGCCGGCTATCTGCTCGGCCTGCTGAAGACTGCGCTCGGCTGGACGCCAGCCGGGGCGCTGCAGCTCTCCGGCTGCGCCCTCGTAGCCGCCCTGCTCTGTCTGGCCACGAGCCAAGTGCAGCGGAAACCACGCTGACGGACGCGATCCGCCGGATGGTTCGCTGCTTTTGCAGAAATGACACCGCCGAGTTTCGACCCGGCGGCAAGAACAGCGAGCGCCGGTCTAGTGCACCACTTCACCATGCAGCGCGAGGTCGAGGCCGTCGCGCTCGGCGTCCTCGTGCACCCGAAGCCCGACGAACACCTTGACCGCAGCGAGGATGATCAAGCTGACGACGGCATCGTAAACGATCACGGAGGCCACGCCGACGCACTGGTTGAAGAACTGACCAGCGTTCCCCTCCAGAACGCCGGCCGTCCCCCCGTATTGTTCGACCGCGAACACGCCGGTGAGCAGTGCCCCGACGATGCCGCCAATCGCATGCACACCGAAGCAATCGAGCGCGTCATCATAGTTGAACGTGCGCTTCAAGCCGGTGCATCCCCAATAGCAGAAGACGCCTGCGCCAATTCCAATTGCAAAGGCGCCGATCGGTCCCACGAAACCGGAAGCCGGCGTGATGGCAACGAGGCCGGCGACCGCGCCCGAGCAGATGCCGACGACGGTCGGCTTGCCCTTGAGCGACCATTCCACCAGCATCCAGGTGAAGGCAGCAACCGCCGTGGCGATCTGCGTCACCAGCATGGCCATGCCGGCCTGCATCCCTGCCGTGACGGCGGAGCCGGCGTTGAAACCGAACCAGCCAACCCAGAGCAAAGAGGCCCCGATGAAGGTGAGAACCATGTTGTGAGCGGGCCCCGTCTCCTTGCGCTTGCCGAGCATGATGGCGCACATCAGACCCGCGACGCCGGCATTGATATGCACGACGGTACCGCCGGCGAAATCGAGCACCTTCACCCATGCGTTCTCGTTGGCAGCGGCGAAGACGCCGTCGGGTCCCCAGACCCAGTGCGCAACCGGCGCATAGACCAGGATCGCCCACAGGCCGATGAACCAGAGCATGGCCGAGAATTTCATGCGCTCGGCAAATGCGCCGGCAATCAGCGCCGGCGTGATGATGGCAAATGTCATCTGAAAGCAGATGTACACGGCCTCGGGAATGGTTGGAGCAAGCGGATTGGGATTGCCAATTCCACCCTTGCCGATGTCGCTCAGGATGTCCTTGAGGAACATGCGATCGAGGCCGCCGACAAAGGGCGTGCCAGCGCGAAATGCCATGCTGTAAGTCAGGATGGCGAATAGAATGGTGACGAGGCAGGTGACCGCGAAACTGGTCATCACGGTGTCGCCGACGTTCTTCTTGCGCACCATGCCGCCATAGAACAGGCCGAGGCCCGGGATCGTCATCATCAAGACGAGCGCGACGGATGTGAGCATCCACGCCGTGTCACCCGAGTTCGGCGTGCACTTTTCAAGGACCTTGCCGCCGCAGGCCGGCGGCGTCGCGTCCTGCGCAAACGCAATGTCGCCCAGTGCGAGACCGAGGAGCGCAATTGCCAGGAAAGTCGCCAGGAAAGCAGCCGCGAATTTCACGAGCCTTTGGCTCGCATAGATCCTTGAGTGCATCATCTTTCTCCCGTCGCAAGAGAAGTCGGCGAAAGGCTTGAAGAGAGGCTTTGCCGCGCCGGCACACGCGCGGCTTGCTGCTCAACGGACGTCACCAAATGTCTGCTGTGGCCCGCTCGTCGGGTTTTCGCAGTGCTTCGGAACGCCGCAATTGGCCTGCAGTGCTTGCCCAGAATTGGCAACGTGCCCGACTTGGGCACAAAGCTCGGGCAACTCGGCGCCGCGGCACGGCCGCCGAGTTTCAGTGGCTTGGGATTGGCGGCGACTAGCCTCATGGGCTGCCAGCCTTTTCAGAGACACCAAAGTCGGAAGACGTCCGTGTCGGTCTCCGACTCCCAATTCTTAGCCAGACTTAATCAAGTTTCGTGCCACCAACCATGCAGAGAAAACCCGTTGAATCAACATCGTCTCTCGTTCACCAACGCGTGAACTGACTTGGCTGCTGCCGATTTTGAAAGCACATCACTGACCATAATTTAATCAGCCACGATGGCCGTCGGCATGGCGCAGCAGTCCTCCGCGGAGGACTAGCCACCGGCGCGGACTTTACGCCGCCTTCAATAGCGGCGGCTGCGAGGGCCGCATCAGCGCAAACGCCACCTGGATGATGCCGCCGGCAAGCCCCAGCGCGACGCCGATGCGCCAGGCCATGGTGTAGGAGCCGAGCGCGTCGTACAGCAGCCCTCCCCCATAGGCGCCGAGGAAGCTGCCGATCTGGTGGCTCATGAAGGCGAGCCCCTGGATCATCGCCTGCCAGCGCAGCCCAAACATCTCCGCCACGGCGCCCGCGACCAGCGGGCCGACGCCCATCCACAGGAAGCCCATGATGGCTCCGAACAGCAGCGTGGAGGCGGGCGTCGCCGGCAGCATGAAATACCAGGCGAGCGCCAGCGAGCGCAGGATGTAGATCATGCCGAGCAGCGCAAGCTTGTTCCAGCGCTGGCCAGCCCAGCCAAAGAAGAGTGAGCCGAGCACATTGAAGCCCCCGATCATGCCGAGCGTCTGCGCGCTCAGCATCGGATCGAGGCCGCAGATCGCGAGATAGGACGGCAGATGCGTGGTGAGGAAGACAAGCTGCATGCCGCAAACGAGATAGGCGCAAGTCATCACCACAAACGAGGCGTTGCCGAGCGCTGCTCGCGCGGCAATGGCTGCGGTGGCCTCGCCGATGTCCTCGGATGACGTCGGCTTGGGCAGCGGGACCTTGTCGATGCGCCCCGCGTACCAGGCGGCAGGAATCATCGCGAGCGCCAGCACCACGAAGCCGAGCAAACCGACGCGCCAGCCGAAACCTTCATTGAGAAGCTGTCCGATCGGGGCCGACAGCAGCGCGCCGAGCGATCCGGCACCGGAGACGATGCCAAGCACCGTCGAGCGCACCGTCTCGGGCACCGCGCGGGCAGCGACCGACATCGCGATCGCGGCTGCCGTGCACGCCATCGAGGTACCGATCAGGACCCCACCGCCGATCATGATGCTGATGACGCCGTGCGCGCCCGCCATGAACGCAAGGCCCGCGATATAGAGCAGCGAGCCAACCACCATGATCGGGCGAAAGCCGTACCGTACCGTCATGGCGCCGGCGAGCGGCTGCAGGAAGCCCCAGGCGAGGTTCTGCACCGCCAGCGCCAGCGTGAAGTCGGAAACAGAAATCCGGATGTCGTGCGTCAGCGGCTGCATGAAGATGCCGAGGCTCTGGCGCAGGCCCATGCTCAGCGTGAGCATGATCGAGGCGCCGATCAGGATGGGCAGCGTGGGACGCAGGACTTGCAGCAAGGGCATTGTTTTTGTTCTCCCTATCGATGGCGGCACAGCAAAGCCCACCTGCGATTCACGCGTTTTTTAGTTACACAGATCTGTTTACTTTGGCTATAACACGAAGATACTGTCAAGCGAGTGAGATACGGAGCCAACGCATGGCTTCTCCGCACCAGAAACAGACGATGAGGGAGCGCATCCTTCAGACCGCCGACCGGCTGTTCTACCTGAAGGGCATTCGCGCCATCGGCGTCGATACGATTTCCGCGGAGATCGGCATCAGCAAGCGCACGCTCTACAATCACTTTCCGTCCAAGGACGCATTGATCGCGGCCTATCTGGAGCATCGCTTCGTGCAGCCGAGGCCGTCGGACAAGTCACCGGTCGAGCAGATCTTCGGCACCTTCGATGCGCTGGAGCGTCGTTTCGGCGCCAAGGATTTTCGTGGCTGCCCGTTCGTCAACGCGGTCGCCGAACTCGGCAGTGAAGACAAGTCGGTCAAGAAGATCGCCATCGCCTTCAAGGAAAGTCGGCGGCTGTGGTTTCGCGATCGATTGGTCGAGCTAGGCGTTGCCGATCCGGAGGGGCTTGCGATCCAACTGCAATTGCTGGTCGATGGCTCGATCGCGCAGGATCTCGTCCGCGACGATCCCGCGATGGCGCGCGCGGCGAAAGATGCGGCGCGCGTGCTGCTGGAGAATGCCGGGGTGAAGGTCAGTAGCCCGGATGGAGCGAGAGCATAGTCCGGGGAGCGGAAGGCGAGCGAACGTGCTCTTGGAGAGAACCCTCACCCAAACGAGTACGTTGCTGGTACCGGAGCAGCCCTCTCCCACAAGGGGCGAGGGCGCATCAACCGGCACCTGCAAGGCAGGGACGAATTCTGTTCGAACGGCGATGGCGCGTCCTTTCCTTCTCCCCTTGTGGGAGAAGGTGGCGCGCATGCAATGCGCGACGGATGAGGGGTTCTCTCCGCGGGGACGCCGCATCCCGCGCGCTACGGAGCGGCTATGCCGCCGCTGAGACCACCCTGTTCCGGCCATCGTGCTTGGCACGGTAGAGCGCGTTGTCAGCGCGCTTGAGTACGTCGGAGACCGACTCGCCCTTGCGCTCCAGCGTGGTGAGACCGATCGAGATCGTGACCTCGATGCGGTTGGCGCCCTTGTTGATGGAGAAGGATTCACCGGCGATCGAGCGGCGCAGGCGTTCGGCGACCATGCTAGCGACGTGAAGGTCGGTTTCAGGCATCACGATCACGAATTCTTCGCCGCCATAGCGGCAGGCGAGATCAATGCCGCGGATCGATTTGCGGATCCGTGTCGCGAAGTCGCGCAGGACGTCGTCGCCGGCATCATGACCATAGGTGTCGTTGATCGCCTTGAAGTAATCGATGTCGAGGATCATCAGCGCCAGCGGCTTGCCGCGGGCGGAGGCCTGTTCGGCGAGGGTCCCCAGATGGCTCTCCATGTAGCGGCGGTTATGCAGCCCGGTCAGCGCGTCCGTGATCGCCATCTCGATCGAGTTCTGCACATTGTCGCGCAGATGATCGGTATAGCGCCGGCGCCGAATTTGCGTGCGCGCCCGCGCCAACAGTTCGTTCTTGTCGATCGGGCGCAGCAGGTAATCGTTGACGCCGATCTCGAGCCCACGCAGCAGCCGCGCATTGTTGTCCGCATCCGAGATGGCGAGGATCGGCAATTGGCGGGTCCGCTCCAACGAGCGCGCCTGGCTGCAAAGCCGCAGGCCGTCGTAATTGTCGAGGCTGAGCGAGACAATCAGCAGGTCGTAATTGCCCTCGGCGGCATTGAACAGCGCTTCCGCCGGGTTGGTCTCGACATCGACCGTATGCTCGGCCGACAGCATCGGTGCGAGCCGTTCGTAGGACGACGGCCGGTCGTCGACCAGAAGGATGCGGCCGCCAAGCCCCTTGTCGGCAATCGCGCTGCGTTCGGGCGCCTGCATGCCGATCTCGAGCGAGGTGATCGCGCGCATGCGCAATTCATCGGTCATCATCTTCAGTCGCGTCAGCGAGCGCACGCGTGCGATCAGCACGACGTCGGACACCGGTTTGGTCAGGAAGTCGTCGGCGCCCGCTTCCAGCCCACGCACGCGATCGGCGGGGCTGTCGAGCGCGGTGACGATGACGACCGGAATGAAGTGCGTGGCCGGGTTGGACTTGAGGCGGCGGCACACCTCGAAACCATCCATGTCAGGCATCATGACGTCGAGCAGGATGATATCGCACTCGGCACGAGCGCAGATCTGCAGGGCCTCGGCGCCGTTGGAAGCGGTCAGCACGTCGAAATATTCGGCCGACAGTCGTGCTTCCAACAACTTGACGTTCGCGGGAACGTCATCGACCACGAGGATACGCGCAGACATCGAAACTCCACTCCCCTACCCGATAAAGCGTCGGACGGTCTCAATGAATTTGCCGACCGAAATTGGTTTGGACAAATAGGCCTCGCATCCGCCCTCGCGGATGCGTTCCTCATCGCCCTTCATCGCGAACGCGGTGACCGCGACCACCGGGATCTTGCGCAGATCGGGATCATCCTTGATCCAGCGCGTGACTTCGAGCCCGGAGACCTGCGGAAGCTGGATGTCCATCAGGATCAGGTCGGGATGCAGCTTGCGGACCAGATCGAGCGCTTCGAAGCCGTTGCTCGTGCCGGAGGTCTGATAACCGTGCGCCTCCAGCAGGTCGCGAAAGAGCTTCATATTGAGCTCGTTGTCCTCCACGATCAGGACGGTCTTGGCCATCCCGTCCCTCCAAAGCCGTAGGAAACAGTCCCTGATACGGTACGTTCGATACCGCGCTCGGGCGCGTCGAAATGTAAAATCAAACTAGCGCCAGATTCGCTCAAACCCGTTAAGCCCGACGCTATCTTGTGTGGCGTGGTTTCCACTTGCTTGAACAGGTCCGAAAGACTCGGGCATGATGCGTCTCATTAGAGAACATAAGTTAACGGAAAGGCAAACCGGCCGTTGAAAAAGCCTGTTCAAAATGCCCGCGAAGTAGCTGAAATCGTTGCGGTTCAGGCGCTGGGTTTCATTGCCGGCGACCCCGAAAGGCTGGGCCTGTTCCTGGCCGAGACGGGAATCGGCCCGGAGACGCTCCGCTCGGCCGCCTCCGATCCAAAGTTCCTTAGCTCGGTGCTCGATTTCGTGATGCGGGATGATGCGACCGTGCAGGCGTTTGCGAAGGCTTCCGAGCTGCACCCGACCAACATCGCCGCGGCCCACCAGGTTTTGAACGATCCCAAATGGGAACGCGACGTGCCGTGAGCGCTCCGCTCACGAGCAACGGCCCCCGCTGCTTCTGCCGGGATTGTCTCGGCGATCTCGACTTCAAGGCAAGGCGCTGCAGCCGTTGCGGCTCGCCGCGCCTGGTTCGCCATCACGCCCTGCCCCGGCTTGCGCTGGCGCATGTCGATTGCGACGCCTTCTACGCCACGGTCGAGAAACGCGACAATCCTGATCTCGCCGACAAGCCCCTCATCATCGGCGGCGGCAAACGCGGCGTGGTCTCGGCCGCCTGCTACGTCGCACGGACCTTTGGCGTGCGCTCGGCCATGCCGATGTTCAAAGCGCTTGAGCTTTGCCCGTCGGCAACCGTGATCCCGCCGGACATGGCGAAATATGTTCGCGTCGGCCGCGAGGTGCGCCACGCGATGCAGGCGCTGACGCCCCTGGTCGAGCCGTTGTCGATCGACGAGGCCTTCCTCGATCTCTCCGGCACCGAGCGCGTCCACGGCATGATCCCGGCGAAGGTGCTCGCGGGCTTTGCCCGCGATGTCGAGCGCAATATCGGCATCACGGTGTCGGTCGGGCTGTCCTGCAACAAGTTCCTGGCCAAGATCGCGTCCGACCTCGACAAGCCGCGTGGCTTCGCCACGCTCGACCAGGACGAAGCGCGCGAGATGCTCGCGGACAAGCCGGTCGGATTCATCTTCGGCGTCGGCCCTGCGACCCAGGAAAGGCTGATCCAGCGCGGCTTTCGCACCATCGCCGACCTGCAGCGCGCGGACGAGAACGAGCTGATGAAGCAGTTCGCCAGCGAAGGCCGAAGGCTATGGCGACTTGCGCGCGGCATCGACGACCGCCGCGTGGTAGCCGATCGCGGAGCCAAGACGATCTCGAGCGAGACCACGTTCGAGAACGACATCCGCGATTTCGTCACGCTGGAAAGGCTGCTGTGGAGATTGTCCGAGAAGGTCTCGGCGCGGCTGAAGAATAGCGAGCTTGCAGGCTCCACCATCACCTTGAAGCTGAAGACCGCCGATTTCCGACCGCGCACCCGCTCGCAATCGATCGCGGCGCCAACCCAGCTCGCCGGAAAGATCTTTGCGGTGTCGCGCGAGATGCTGGCGAAGGAGATCGACGGCACCGCCTTTCGCCTGATGGGCGTCGGCGTCAGCGCGCTGCGGCCGGGATCGGCGGCAGACGACACCGACATGCTCGACCGGCGCTCCGCCCATGCCGAGCGCGCGATGGATGACCTGCGGAAGAAGTTCGGAAATGCGGCGGTGATTAGGGGGATTGCGTATCAGGGGCCGGAAAAAACAGAGTAATTGTTGCTGTCATTCCGGGATGGTCCGAAGGACCAGACCCGGAATCTCGAGATTCCGGGTTCGATGCTTCGCATCGCCCCGGAATGACGGCGAGAGTCGGTGACGCTCTTTCGAGCCTCACTTACAGGGCTTCGTGTCCTTGACGTCGAACTTGCCCATCGCGCCTGATATCACGAAGTCATTGTAATCCAGCACCAGCGCACGGGAGACGCCGTTCTCATAGAGCTCGAACGACATCGCGTAGACCGGCGTCTGCTCGCCATCAACGGCCTTGGCGTCCCGGTCATAGTAGCTCACCGTCACCGGCCAGCGGGTCATCGCTTTCATCGCATCGTTCGTGCTCGAAGCATCGGGCGACGCCGGCGCGCGCTCGCCGGGGATCGGCTGTCCGATCACCGAAAGCGTGTTGTAGACCTTTTCGCCATTGTCGGAGCCGTCATAGACCGTGAGCTCGAGCACGCTCTTGCCCTCGCGCGCAGCAGTGATGATGTGCTGGATCTGCTCGGTCGGAAATACGACTTTGCCGTCGAGCTGAAACGTCTTCGCCACCGGCTGCTTCAGCTTGACCGTGATGTGGTCGCCCACCCGCTCCGCCACGCCATCCACCGGCGCGGAATCGCCGTCGTTCATCCGCGTATCGATCTTGAACCGGTAGCTCTTGCCGGCGGCATCCTCCCAGGACGAAGAGCGCAGGTCGGAGAGCGTAACCTTGCCCTCGCCGCTGTCGAGCTCCGATACCTGGCGGAATTCGGATGTGTAGCCCTCGCAGGTGCTGCCGGAGAAATTGTAGAGGATGCGCCCGCGCACGCCGCTGATCGCGTTGGAACCACGCGACTTGACGAGATTGAGCTCGTAGAGCGCCTGATGCGACAGAAACGGCACCGTTCCGGCCGTCGCCGCTCCGTTAGTGAATCCCGATCCTGCGGCTACGGCAATAGTCATCGCCAAAACGCGAGGCGGAATCCGGAACAGGCGGGCCATGTATATCCCTTTAGGAAACGGGCGATTCGTCACAATAGTGACGGCTCTATTGCGCCGCAACTGGGGCAGTTTCACAAAAAGGTAACGCCGAGGACGCGAGTGATGCGTTTTTCGGCATATTTCACCGGGGTTTACGCAGAAAGCGCCGTCCTTGACCGATCCGCGGCCGACTTGAAAGCGGCGGCGCGATGCGCGAAACAGTGCGCCCTGATTGTCACTGAACCGGGGACGGAAAACATGGCAGGTACGGTCGAACAGAAACTGGCGGCACAGGGCATTACCCTGCCCGAGCCCGCTGCTCCCGTGGCGAACTATGTCGGCTTCGTCCGGACCGGCAACCTGCTGTTCGTCTCCGGCCAGCTTTGCTTCGATGGCCAGGGCAAGCTGATCGCCAAGGGCAAGCTGGGCGCCGGCGTCACCCTTGAGCAGGGTCAGGCCGCCGCCCGCGGCTGCGCGATCAACCTGTTTGCCCAGATCAAGGCCGCGCTCGGCGACCTCGACAAGATCGCGCGCGTGGTGCGGCTCGGCGGTTTCATCAATTCGACACCCGACTTCCTGGACGCACCGAAGGTGCTGAACGGCGCCTCGGACCTGATGGTGGCCGCCTTCGGCGACAAGGGCCGGCACGCCCGCACCACCGTTGGCGTCGCTTCGCTGCCGGCGGACGCCGCCGTGGAAGTCGAGGGATTGTTCGAGGTCATCTGAGCGATGCGGGCCCCCGACTGGCTGACGGCACGGCCGGTCGCCCATCGCGGCCTGCATGATGCCGCGCGCGGCATCATCGAGAACATGCCGGCGGCGGCAGAGGCGGCCATCGCGGGCAATTTCACCATCGAGTGCGATATCCAGCTTACCGCCGACGGCGAGGCCATGGTGCATCACGACGATGCGCTCGGCCGGCTCACCGACGGCGCGGGCCTCCTGCGCACCAAGACGGCGGCCGAACTGAAGACCGTCAGGTTCAAGGACACCGCGGAGCGCATGATGTCGCTCGGCGACCTCTGCGCGCTGGTTGCCGGCCGCGTGCCGCTTCTGGTCGAGGTGAAGAGCCATTTCGACGGCGACCGCAAATTGGTGAAGCGGATGGCCGAGGTGCTGAGCAGCTACGCCGGCCCCGTGGTCGGCATGTCCTTTGATCCGGACCAGGTGCTGGCGCTGCGCGAGATCATGCCAAGACTGCACCGTGGCATCACCGCCCAGCGCAATTATGACGACGGGTATTGGGCCAAGCTCACGCCGGCACAGCGCGACAGCATGCTCTACCTGCGCCACGGCTTTCGCACCGAGCCGCATTTCATCGCCTTTTGGGTCGACCAGTTGCCGGCGCCCGCTCCCTGGATCGCCCGAAACCTGTTCGGCTGCCCGCTTCTGGCCTGGACCGTGCGCACGGCGGAGCAGCGCGCGAAAGCGGCACGCTATGCCGACCAGATGATCTTCGAAGGTTTCATGCCGGGAACCTGAGATGTGGCTGGCGGCCTTGAAGTCGGCATTGCGATGCACGATCTTTGCAAGGCGCAGGTCACCATGGGCGATGGCCGCTCGCACAGGGGACCGGTTCAAATTCTCAATGGCCTCATCTGAAATCACCCTCGAAGCCGTTCCGTCCGTCAGCGACATCAAGGCTGCCGATTGGGACGCTTGTGCCAATCCGACGGTCGATCCCACCTCGCTCGACGCCCTCGACACGCTGGCTTTACCCAGTTCCGGAGGTCTTGCGTGCATCCATGCAAGACCTTCCTATAACCCATTCGTTTCACATGCCTTTTTTGCAGCGTTGGAGGCCTCTGGCTCGGCCGTTGCGCGGACCGGCTGGGGGCCGCGGCATCTCCTGGCCAGGCTGGATGGCGAGATCGCCGGGATCGTCCCCTGCTATCTCAAGTCCCACTCGCAGGGCGAGTACGTTTTCGATCGCGGCTGGGCGGACGCCTATGAGCGCGCCGGCGGCCGGTATTATCCGAAGCTCCAGGTGTCGGTCCCCTTCACGCCGGCCACCGGGCCCCGCCTCCTGCTTCGCAACGGCATCCACCGTGAGCAGATCAGGTCGGCGCTTGCCCATGGCCTGATGGCGCTGTGCGAGGCCACCGAGGCCTCCTCCGTGCATGTGACCTTCGCAGGCGAGGACGAAGCAAAGTTTCTGGGCGGACATGGTTTCCTGCAGCGGACCGACCAGCAGTTCCACTGGCACAATGCCGGCTTCAAGAGCTTCGACGATTTCCTCGCCACGCTGAATTCGCGCCACCGCAAGGCGATCAAGCGCGAGCGGCGCGAGGCGCTTGCGGCTGGTGTGACGATCCACTGGCTAACTGGCGAGGAGATCACCGAGGATGCGTGGGACGCGTTCTTCGACTTCTACATGGAGACCGGCTCGCGCAAATGGGGCCGGCCGTACCTGAACCGGAAATTCTTCTCGCTGATCGGCCAGAGCATGGCCAAGGACGTGCTGCTGGTGATGGCCAAGCGCAATGGACGCTGGATTGCGGGCGCCATCAACTTCATCGGTTCGGACACGCTATTCGGCCGCAACTGGGGCGCAATCGAGCACCATCCGTTCCTGCATTTCGAGGTCTGCTACTATCAGGCTATCGACTTCGCCATCCAGAACGGATTGAAGGTGGTCGAGGCCGGCGCGCAGGGCGAGCACAAGCTCGCACGCGGATATTTGCCGCAGACGACCTATTCCGCCCACTATATCGCGGACCCAGGTCTGCGCCGGGCGATCGCCGATTACCTCAAGCGCGAGCGCGCCTATGTCGCCGAGGTCGGCCGTGAGCTCACTGACGCTGGCCCGTTCCGCAAGGGCGGCGACGAGGCTTGAGCTTTCTGCTAGGACCCGAGAACTTCAGACTGATGTGAGGAACCGCCATGCCCGCCTATGACCCCCAAAATCCCTTCGCAAAGATCCTGCGCGGCGAATTCCCCTGCTACAAGGTCTACGAAAATGAGTACGTGCTGGCCTTCCTCGACATCATGCCGCGCTCGACCGGCCATACGCTCGTGATCCCGAAGGCCCCTGCCCGCAACATCCTCGACATCTCGCCCGACGATTACGCCCATGTCGCGCGCGCCGCCCACAAGATCGCCGCAGCGGCGATGAAAGCCTTTCAGGCCGACGGCATCACCGTGCAGCAGTTCAACGAGCCAGCCGGCGGCCAGGTCGTCTTCCACCTCCACATGCATGTGATGCCGCGCCAGGACGGCGTCGCGCTGTTGCCGCCTGCAAGCCGCAAGGAGGATGTGAAGGTGCTGGAGGACAATGCGACCAAGCTGATCGCCGCGCTGGGGTAACGGCTCTCTCCACTCGTCATTCCGGGATGCGCCGTCAGGCGCAGGCCCGGAATCCATTGGACCACATGCGCTGCGGCGAAATGGATTCCGGGCTCGCGCTGCGCGCGCCCCGGAATGACGAGCGGGACGAGAAAATCACTCCGTCTCGAAATCGCCGGGCTGTGACGGCGCGAGCGGGGTGAATTCGCAGCGGTCGGGCTTGACGTCGAGCAGCGGCGTCTCGTCGAGACAGTCCAATCCGCGCACCAGGATGACGTTGCCCTCGACGCCGACCAGCTTCACGATCGAGGTCGCGATCGGGTTCGGTCGCACCGGGGAGCGAAGCGAGAAGGCGCCGCGGGTCTTGCCGTTGCTCTTCGGGCTCTGCAACACGAGGTCGCGGCGCGACTGGTGCAGCCAGTAGAGCACCTCGAGATTTTCGTAGAAATCGACGCCCTTGATGGCGGGCACCCAGGGCTCGAAAATCTCCAGACGACAGACGGGCCCGTCCTGGCGGCCTTGGCGCGGCGTCGTCAGCCGCGAGGTCCAGGGCGTGCGGATGCGGCCGATGAAGATCAGGCCGGCGTCCTGCGTCGGCGGCATCTCGACGGCGACTTCGCCCGGGCGTATCTCACCTTCTCGAACCATGTCTCAATCCACAGATAGCAGCTTGCCGATCGACAGTAGCGCATTGCGCGGCGGCTGCAATCAGCCGAGCCACCATTGGCCGCCGACCAGGATCACTTCGCCGATTGCAACGCCTGCGAAGATCGACCTCCGCGACAGCATGAACGCGGCGAAGCCTGCGGCCACGGCGCCATAGCGCAACAGGGCCGGAACGCTTGCGAGCGCGCCGGGCGGCTGCACCACGATCTGCGCGATGACGCCGGCAAGAATTGCGGTCGCGACCGCCCTCACCCACACAAGAAGCTCCGAGCCCTCGTCGAGCCCGCCGCCGAACCACAGGCCCAGCATCCGCCAGATCTGGTTCGGGATCACGCCGGCCACGAACAAGACCACGAGCGCGTGCCAGTCGCCGATGAAGGTGCTCATGCGATCGCCTTTGCCCTTGCCCGGTGCACGCCATAGGCGATCGTGCCGGCGACGACGCCACTGACCAGGATGTCGAGGCCGCTGTTGAGCAGCGTCGCCAATGGATACAGTGCCAGTCCGAGCGCGAGCGCGATGCCGTCGGCCAGCTCGCGGCAATTGCGCGCGGTCGAGAACAGGAACGCCAGGGGCGTCAGCATCAGGATCGCCGCGGCGAAAAGCTGCGAAAGATTGGCCGCCAGCAAATAGCCGATCGTGTTGGCCACCGCTGAGAGAAAGACCAATCCGCAGCCGAGCCCATGAATGAAGGCGATGCGGCGCTCCCGCGGCACCTGTGGCAGAAAGCGATGGCATTCGACCCACAGCGTCACCGCGGTGAGATGCGCCACCAGGATCAGGTGCCGCCGTTTTGTCTTTGGCGTCCGCATCATTGGCAAGACTGACACCACCATCGGAAACAGGCGGATGGCGCTGACGCTCACCGCAATCGCCGACTGCAGGATGGTCGCGCCGGAGCCCAGCGTCGACACCAGGATGATCTGCGCCGGTCCAGCCCAGACAAACACCGTGCTCGCGAGCGTCCAGGCCAGCGAGAAATGCGTGTCATGCGCCAGCGCCCCGATGCCGAGATAGGTCGCGAACAGCACCAGCGCCAGGATGGTCGAGCCGACCGACCGCACGCCCCAGAAGAAGGCGCGGAACGAGCTGTGCCATTGCGGAGAATCAAGCGGAGGAAGCGCCACGGAGAACCGGAGGAAGGTTTGAATTGAGCGGCATAGGGCAAATGAAGACGGGCCGCGTCAAGTCAGGGCTGGCATGCAGCAGCAGTTTGTCGTCCCGGCCTTGAGCCGGGACCCATACCGCGGAATCTATCTGTGAGGCGATCTGGTCGACGCCCTTATCAAACGACTACGCCCTGTGGTTATGGGTCCCGGCTCAAGGCCGGGACGACAAGTTTCGCTAGCCCGCTCACACCCTGTTCCGTAACACAAAACAGGCGCCGCCGGCTTTGCGGATGCGGTTACAGAGATTGTCGGCCTCGGGCCGCGTGTCGGCGCCGATGCGCACCTGATAGAAGGTGGCGGTCCCGCGCGTGCGCAGGGGTGCGCTGAACAGGCTCGGGTCCTGATCACCGATCACGGCGCTCAGGCTCTTCATCGCGCGCGCATACATCGCGAGCGCCTTGTCGCGGTTGAAGCCAGCGGCAAGCTGAACGCCCCAGACCTTTGCAGCGGCGAGCGTAACGTGCTGTTCAAGGCCCGCAACGAACGGGTTCGGCGCGCGCTTCAAGAGCGCCATCAATTCGCGGCAGCTCGAGGTCTGCGGGCGTGTGGGCACCTTGCCATTGCGGGCGGCGGACGCCCATTCGTCGACGCTGGAGCCGGTGATCGCGTATACATAGTTGCGCGTTTCCTGCGGCATATAGCCGGTGCCGGCGAGCCAGTCCTGCACGCGGCGCGGACCGGCATTGTAGGCTGCGGCGGCAAGGCCGAGATTGCCGAACTGGCTGCGAAGCTCGCTGAGGAATTCGGCCGACTTCGGCAGCGCCTGCACGGGATTGAAGGGATCGAGCAGGCCGCGCTCGCTCGCCGTTCCCGGCATGAACTGCGCGATGCCCTGCGCGCGCTGACCGTTCCGCGTGATCGGGCCCACCGCATCGGGCTGAAACCGGCTCTCCTGCCAGATCACGCGGGCAAAGAATTCGAGCGGCAGATCGTTCGCCCGTGCAGCGGATTCGATCATCAGGCACATCGCCTCCCGCGCCTCGCTCTCGCGCGCGGTCTCAGACTTTTCCGGGGGTTGCGCGAGTTCCTCGACGCTCGGGTGCACGACGCGGCTGTCAGGCTCCTCGGCCGCCGCCGGTGCCAGCCACAGCAAGATCGCGAAAGCGGCACTGAAATGCGGGATTATTCGCATCATCTCAGACCTGACAAATCAGTCCTTGACTTAGGCGGCGGGCCAACTAGCAAACTTGGGCATTATCAACGCCCCAGGGCCGAAATGCGCACAATCTATTTTGATCTCGACGGCACGTTGACCAATCCCAAGCCCGGGATCACCCGTTCGATCCAATATGCCCTCGAGCGACTGGGCCAGGCGATCCCAAGCGAAGACGAATTGACCTGGTGCATCGGCCCTCCCCTGCACGCGAGCCTGAAGAAACTGGTCGGCAGCGATGCGCTCGCAGATCGGGCGTTGACACTTTATCGCGAGCGGTTCGCCGATATCGGCCTGTTCGAGAACGAGACCTATCACGGCATCCAGGAGACGCTGTCCGCGCTGGCCGCCTCGCATCCGCGCATGTTCATCGCCACCAGCAAGCCCGCGGTCTATGCCGAGCGGATCATCGACCATTTCGGCCTGCGTCCCTATTTCGAACAGGTGTTCGGCTCGGAGCTCGACGGCACGCGCACCGACAAGACCGAGCTGCTGCGGCATGCGCTCGATACGGCGAAGGTGGATCCGACGCAGGCGATCATGATCGGCGACCGCAGCCACGATATCGTCGGCGCGCGGAGCAACGGCATGACGGCCATCGGCGTCCTCTACGGCTATGGCAGCGAAGAGGAGCTGAAGGGCGCCGGCGCACATCATATCTGCGCGACCCATCCGAATTTGCTCGACCATTGCCTGTCGCTTCCGGCTTGATCACTCGGAGCACACGAGATGACAACAACGTCCGACCAGCAGCTCGACTTCGCACCCGACGACGATGCGCCGATCGGCTATATGAAACGCACGCGCGACTACTATGCGGCCATCGGCTACACGACGCCCTACCGCTGGGCGCATTACACCAGCGCGCCGTTCCAGCCGCTGCGCAAGTCGCTCGCCGAATCCCGCGTCACCATCATCACCACGGCGGCGCCGTTCGATCCCGCCAAGGGCGATCAGGGGCCGGGGGCGAAATATAACGGCGGTGCCAAGTTTTATCAGGTCTATGACGGCGACACATCGAAGCAGCACGATCTGCGCATTTCCCATATCGCCTATGACCGCGTGCACAGCTCGGCCGAGGACAGCGGCACCTGGTTCCCGTTGCCGCAATTGCGGCGGCTGGCGCAGGAAGGACGGATCGGCGAGATCGCGCCGCGCTTCTTCGGCGCGCCCACCAACCGCAGCCACCGCGTCACCATTGAGACCGAGGCGCCGGACATCCTGGCGCGCTGCCGCGCTGATGGCGTCGATGCCGCGGTGCTTGTGCCGAATTGCCCGGTGTGCCACCAGACCGTCAGCCTGGTGGCACGGCATCTCGAAGCGAACGGCATTTCGACCGTCGTGATGGGCTGCGCGAAGGATATCGTCGAGCACGCCGCCGTGCCGCGCTTCCTGTTCAGCGATTTCCCGCTCGGCAATTCAGCCGGCAAGCCGCAGGACCCGGCTTCGCAGGCATTCACGTTCGAGCTCGCGCTGCGTGTGCTTGAGTCCGCGCCGGGACCGCAGACGACGGTGCAATCGCCGCTGCGCTGGAGCGCCGATCATTCCTGGAAGCGCGACTACAGCAACGCCGACGCGCTGAGCGCGGAGGAACTGGCGCGGCTTCGTCGCGATTTCGACGCGCAGAAGGAAATCGCGAAAAGCATCCGCGAGAGCGCGGCCTAATCCCGACATGAAAAAGGCCGGCTTTGCAGCCGGCCCCTTTTTAGTATCGATCAGAACGCTGTCAGACCTTCACCAGCGGTCCGCGCGCCGGCCCCTTGGAGCCGCCGCCGCCATTGGGACCGCCCGGCTTCGGCTTGCGCTTGCGGGCGCCCGGGAGCTTCTCCGGCTTCGGCGTGACCGGGCCCTCGACGAACTCGAAGCCGATCTTGTCTTTGCCGGTCGCCTCGTCCTTGACCAGGATGACACGGACATGGCCGCCGCCCTTGAGATGACCGAACAGCACTTCATCGGCCAGCGGCTTCTTGATGTGCTCCTGGATCACCCGCGCCATCGGGCGGGCACCCATCTGCTCATCATAGCCGTTCTCGATCAGCCAGGCCTTTGCGGGCTCGGACAGTTCGATGGTGACGTCGCGGTCCGCAAGCTGCGCCTCGAGCTGAAGCACGAACTTCTCGACCACCATGCCGATCACGTCGGCATTAAGATGCGCAAAGGAGACGATCGCATCCAACCGGTTGCGGAATTCCGGCGCGAACTGGCGATTGATCGCCTCGTGGTCGTCGCCTTCCCGCTTGCTGCGGGTGAAGCCGAACGCCTGCCTGGCGAGGTCCGCCGCGCCGGCATTCGTGGTCATGATCAGGATCACGTTGCGGAAGTTGACCTGCTTGCCGTTATGGTCGGTCAGCCTGCCGTGATCCATGATCTGCAGCAACACATTGTAGAGATCCGGATGCGCCTTCTCGATTTCGTCGAGCAGCACCACGCAATGCGGATGCTGGTCCACGCCGTCGGTCAACAGGCCGCCCTGGTCGAAGCCGACATAGCCGGGAGGTGCACCGATCAGGCGCGACACCGTGTGCCGCTCCATGTATTCGGACATGTCGAAGCGCAGCAGCTCGACGCCCAGCGACGCCGCGAGCTGTTTTGCCACCTCGGTCTTGCCGACGCCCGTCGGGCCGGAGAACAGGTAGCAGCCGATCGGCTTTTCTGGTTCGCGCAAGCCGGCACGCGCCAGCTTGATCGAGGCCGATAGCGACTCGATCGCCTTGTCCTGACCGAACACCACGCGCTTCAGGGTCTGCTCGAGGTGCTTCAGCACCTCGGCATCGTCCTTCGACACGCTCTTGGGCGGAATCCGCGCCATGGTCGCGATCGTGGTCTCGATCTCCTTGATGCCGATCGTCTTCTTGCGCTTGTTCTCGGCAACCAGCATCTGCGCCGCACCGGACTCGTCGATCACGTCGATCGCCTTGTCAGGCAGTTTGCGATCGTGGATGTAGCGCGACGAAAGCTGCACCGCCGCCTCGATCGCCTCATTGGTGTATTTCAGCCGATGGTAATCTTCGAAATAGGGCTTGAGGCCCTTGAGGATCGCAATCGCATCTTCCACCGTCGGCTCGTTGACGTCGATCTTCTGGAACCGGCGCACCAGGGCGCGGTCCTTTTCGAAATGCTGGCGGTATTCCTTGTAGGTCGTCGAGCCCATGCAGCGGATGGTGCCCGAAGCCAGCGCGGGCTTGAGCAGGTTGGACGCATCCATCGCGCCGCCCGACGTGGCGCCGGCGCCGATCACGGTATGGATTTCGTCGATGAACAGGATCGCGTTCGGGTGCGCCTCGAGTTCCTTCAGCACCTGCTTCAGGCGCTCCTCGAAATCACCGCGATAGCGCGTACCGGCAAGCAGCGTTCCCATGTCCAGCGAGAACACGGTGGCCGCGGCCAGCACTTCCGGCACTTCGCTGTCGACGATGCGCTTGGCCAGTCCCTCCGCGATCGCGGTCTTGCCGACGCCGGCTTCGCCGACGAACAGCGGATTGTTCTTCTGCCGGCGGCATAGCACCTGGATCGCGCGGCTGATCTCGGCATTGCGCCCAATCACCGGATCGATCTTGCCGTCACGCGCCTTCTTGTTGAGGTTGACGCAATAGGTCTCGAGCGCCTCGCCCTTCTTCTTGGAGTCCTCGTTACCCTTGGTCTCGGTCTCCTCATCGACGCCACGCACCGGCCGCGCCTCGGAGACGCCCGGCCGCTTGGCGATACCATGGCTGATGTAGTTGACCGCGTCGTAGCGCGTCATGTCCTGCTCTTGCAGGAAATAGGCGGCGTGGCTTTCGCGCTCGGCGAAGATCGCGATCAGCACATTGGCGCCGGTCACTTCTTCGCGACCCGAGGACTGCACATGGATCACCGCGCGCTGGATCACGCGCTGGAAACCGGCGGTCGGCTTCGCGTCGTCAGCGCCGTCGGTCACCAGGTTTTCGAATTCGGTCTCAAGATAGTTGACGAGACTGGTCCTGAGTTTGTCGAGATCGACACTGCAGGCCCGCATCACCGCGGCCGCATCCGAGTCATCGATCAGCGACAGCAGAAGGTGTTCAAGCGTCGCGTATTGATGGTGACGCTCGTTTGCAATCGCCAATGCACGATGCAGGGATTGTTCAAGGCTTTGGGAAAAAGTAGGCATTCGCTTCCTCTGTGGCCCCCGGCCATCATGATCGCCATTGCCCGGTCAGGCAACAACAACCTTCGTCATCCCCTGTCATATAGTCACGCACGATCGTGGCGAAAGCCCGGCTTCGCGCAGCGGTCAGCCAATCGAGCAAAGGCGCCGCGACCGAGAGCCACATCCCTCCAGGCAGCGGGAACACCGTCCGCTTCCATCGGGCAAAGCGCTTCCATCAGGCGAATTAAATGCAAGACCCGTTCCGCTTCGTGGCGGGTCTGCTAGACGCTGGGCCCGCGTTACTTCTTTTCCATCACACATTGCAGCGGATGCTGGTGCTTCCGCGCAAAATCCATCACCTGGGTCACCTTGGTCTCGGCGATCTCATAGGTGAAAACCCCGCACTCCCCGATGCCATGGTGGTGGACGTGTAGCATGATCTTGGTCGCCGCTTCCGCGTCCTTGTTGAAGAACTTCTCTAAGACATGAACGACGAACTCCATCGGAGTGTAGTCATCGTTCAAGATCAGGACGCGGTACAAATTCGGGCGCTTGGTCTTCGGCTTGACCTTGGTAATGACCGAAGTGGACGGACCTCCGGTGGTCCCCCCACTACGGCCCTCATCGTTGCTCATCCGGGGCGCTGATGGCGCGGCAAGCGCCGATATGGGCGAATTGGTTGCAAAAACTGTCTGCGACATGGCTCAGGCGTTCGACATCCCCAAAGGAAACACGCAACGCACTTGGAGGTTGCGCAACGCCGAAAACAGTCGTCACGGAACTTCCAGCACGCTCGAGAGATCGCCGTTTCCCGGTCCGATCCTTTGCTGGGTCGGCAAAAGGCAATATGGGCCCGGCTTTGTCCCGCTGCAAGCACAGATGCGTGGCTCACACGGGGCCGGCCGGCCCGACTCCCGGGTCTCGACGCTCATGCGAAGGTTAATCGTTTCTGGCGGGTTTGACAAAGGAAGCCGACTACTCGTTTAGCGACCATTGACAATAGGTCCGCTTTCGTCCCCGTCGTTCGGCTTTTGCCTTGGCTTTGACCCGTTTTTATGAGGACCGGTTTACCACCTATTTAGCGGCGCACTGAGAAATGGCGGCACCAACCAGATTGCGGTGAACGCCATGTCCGTTACAGCCATTTTCGACCGCCTTCGTACAGCGGCCCGCCGATTCGCCGGCGCGGATCAAGGGAATATAGCGGTAATTTTTGCCTTGGCTGCGGTTCCGATCATCACCCTCGTCGGTGCCGCGATCGACTATTCCCGCGCCAACAGCGCCCGCTCCTCGATGCAGGCGGCGCTCGACTCGACGGCGCTGATGGTGGCGAAAGATCTGACCGACGGCAGGATATCGACCTCGGACGTCACCACGACGGCGCGGAAATATTTCGCCGCGCTCTACACTAACCCCGATGCCCAATCGGTGACGATCAACGCGAGTTATACGCAGAATACCGGAAACGGCTCGACCATCAAGGTCGATGGCTCCGGCAGCGTGAATACCGAATTCTTGAAGTTCGCGAGCCTTGACACTCTCGGCTTCAACCTCAGCTCCACCTCTCTCTGGGGCACGGTTCGGATGCGGGTCGCGATGGCGCTCGATAATACAGGATCGATGCGTGACGACGGCAAGATGGGCGCGCTGCAGAACGCCGTCGCCGGAACCGACGGCCTCATCGACCAACTCAGCAAGCTCGCCAAGGACAACGGCGACATCTACATCTCCGTGGTACCGTTCGCCAAGGACGTCAATTTTGGCAGAGACGCCAGCGGCGCAAGCAACGCCAACCAGCTTTGGATCGACTGGAGCGTCTGGGACAGCCAGTCTGTAACGAACAGCTGGGGAACTTGCAGCAACGCAAGATACACGACGCGGAGCGACTGCAGGTCCGCGAGGGCGAACTGGACTCGAGACACGTCGCGTTGGACCGGCTGTTTCACGGATCGACAGAAGGACTACGATACTATGAACACGACGCCGGATCCCGCCATGCCGTCGACAAAGTTTCCGGCGGAGGAATACGACAATTACTGCAAGCCCACTAATAGCGAGTATCTGCAGCCGATCATGCCGCTGACCTATGACTGGAGCGCCCTCAAGACGCGGGTCAACAACATGAAGCCGACGGGCAACACGAACCAGGGGATTGGCCTTGCCTGGGCCTGGATGACGCTTGGTGCCGGAGCCCCGTTCAACGCCCCAGCAAAGGATCCGAACTATACTTACAAGGACGCCATCATCCTATTGTCCGACGGCATGAACACCCAGAACCGTTTCACGCGCACGACGCAGGATATCGACGCCCGTCAGAAGATCCTCTGCGACAACGCCAAGGCGGCCGGCATAACGATCTACACCGTTCAGGTCAACACCGGTAGGGATCCGACGTCGGAGGTGCTGCAATATTGTGCGAGTGGCACGAGCAATTTCTATCTCGTTACGTCGGCCAACCAGACAGCGCAGGTCTTCAACGCCATCGGAGCGTCGCTCTCCAAACTGCGCGTCGCGCGATAGCTACAGATCGCCCCGACAGACAAAAAGCCCGGCCGAACGGCCGGGCTTTTGCTTTCCGGAGGCTGGTGCCGGCGGAACGTATCAGTGCGTCGGGGCGAATTTGGCGACCAGGCCCTCGAAGGGCTTGAAAGTCTGCTTGGCGCAGTCGCTGTAGAGGCCGGCGATCTTCTGCGATTCGGCAACGAAGGTCTCGTAGGCCGAGCGGGCATACTCGGTCTGGGCTTCCAGCGCTTTCTCGAGCGACTTCACGCCGGACAGCTTTTCCACAAACGACTTGGTGTCCTCGAACGACTTCTTCGCGTAGTCGCCATAGGCGGTCGCGATCGCCTGGACGCCGCTCTGCAGATTGTTCGCCGAAGCTGTGATCGTCTCAATCTGCTCTTTTCCGTAGTTCTGAATGTCTTCAACCTTGACCATTGGAATCCTTTCCCAAGACTTTTTGCGCAAACCCATTGTCGGCACGGAGCCGACTCCCCGAACGCGCCGTCAAACTAGTGCGGCGCACAATCAAGTCAAGCGGTATTGTGCATTGCACAAATTGTTCGAATTTGCCGAAAACCCCGGGTCTTTACGCAACGCTTAATTAAGCTTTTGGAAACTCGGCAGGCCTAACCTTGATTCCCGAACGGGTTCATCTTCCGACAAGCAGCCTGAAAACTGTTTGTGAACAGCATCTTAGCCAGAACAGCGACCCTGGCCGGCCGATGCAACCGGAGCCTCGTTTCCGGAAGCCATCGTCGAACAGGGTGATGTCAGCGGGCCGGCGGGCACAATTTTGCCCCACGGGCCGGTGATCAAGATAGAAATTGGGACGGGGAAGTAAATGCTTCGTACAACCTTCGCTTCCTCGCGTGTCTTGCGAGTTGGCGTTCTCGGGCTCATCACCTTCACCACAGCGATCCTGATCTCCAGCGAGAGCGCCGAGGCGCGTCGCTCCCGCCACCGCCATCACGTGCGCTCTCATCAGGTGGATCGCGACAGCTATAGCCCCCAATTCTCCTCCATCATCGTCGACGGCAATTCCGGCTCGGTGCTGGCATCCAACAATCCCGATGGTCTTCGTCACCCGGCCTCGCTGACCAAGATCATGACGCTTTATCTGCTGTTCGAGCGCCTCGAAGCCGGCAGGATGAAGCTGGATACGGAAATGCAGGTATCGGAGCACGCTTCGGAGCAGTCTCCTACCAAGCTTGGCCTCCGGCCCGGCCAGACCATCAGGGTCGAAGACGCCATCAAGGGCCTGGTGACGCGTTCCGCCAATGACGCCGCCGTCGTGATCGCCGAAGCCATTGGCGGCGATGAGGATGATTTCGCCAAGATGATGACGCGGAAGGCCCGTTCGCTCGGCATGAGCAAGACGGTCTACCGCAACGCATCAGGCCTGCCCAATGATGAGCAGGTGACGACCGCGCGCGACCAGGCCACCCTCGGCCGCGCGATCCAGGATCGGTTCCCGCGCTACTATCGGTATTTCTCGACCACCGTGTTCAATTATCGGGGACAGTCGATCCGCAATCACAACCACCTGCTCGGCAAGGTGGAGGGCATCGACGGCATCAAGACCGGCTACACCCGCGCCTCCGGCTTCAATCTCGTCAGTTCGCTGCGCCGAGGCAACCGCCATCTGGTCGGCGTCGTGTTGGGTGGCCGCAGCGGCGGCTCGCGCGACGCCATCATGCGCAGCCTGCTCGCCGAGAACCTCGAGAAGGGCGCAACGATCCGCACCGCCGCCGCCATCACCGAGAAGAACGTCGCGGATGGCAATACCAATATCGCGGAAGCTGATACGCCGTCCCGCGGCAACGACCAGCCCGCGCAGGTCACTTCCAGCGCCGCCGCCTCCGCTGAACCCGCAATGGCAGCGCTCACGCCGACGGCCCCGCGCCCGGCCGCAAAGGCATCGCTGATGGCCGCAGCGGCCGCCGCCCTTCCCCCGCCGCCAGCGAAGATTGAGCCAGCGGCGAGGCCGGAGCCCAAATCCGAACCCGCGCCCCTGACCAACGGCGTGATCCAGAGCCAGCCGATGGCGATCATTCCCGGCTCGGCCGAGCCGATGAAGCCGGTCAAGGTGAAGACGGTTCAGGTCAAGGCCGGCGGCACCAAGCTCGCCTCCGCCGCGCCATCCCAGCCGGCACCACCGGTCACCAATGCGATCCCACCCCGTCCGGAAGTCGCCGAGACCTCCAGCGCCGTCGTGGCAAGCGCCGACGTCGCCAAGACCGACGCCGCAAGGTCCGCAGCCAGAGCCGAAATGCCGCCGCAGCCTGCCGGGTTCGGCACCGGCAATGGCATCCTCGGTGTGTTGCCCGCGTCGAGCCTGCAGCAGCCCACCTCCTCGCCGCAGACGGTCGCCGCGCTCCAGCCGCAAGCGGTGTCGCCGGCCGCGGTCGCCAAGCCCACGCAGCCTGCCGTGCACACCGGCTGGATCATCCAGGTCGGTGCACTCGAAAGCGAAGACGAGGCGCGCCAGCGCATCGATCTTGCGCGCAACCAGTCGCGCGGCCTCCTCGGCAAGGCCGATCCCTTCACCGAGCCGGTCGTCGGCAAGGATAACCGCAAGCTTTATCGCGCCCGCTTTGCCGGCCTCGAGCGCGAGCAGGCCGAGGCGGCGTGCCGGACGCTGAAACGCGCCGACATCTCCTGCATCACCATCCGCAACTGATCTTTCGGCCCGATCGTAAAATCGCAAAGCCGGCGCCCACCAGCGCCGGCTTTTTTGCGTCGGCCTGTCGCAGCCGCGGCCACTTGTTCCCTCGCGAAACTTCTCGGCAAGGATTTACGGTTAAGCTTTCGAGAACAGGGGATCGACCACGCTGGACAACGGCGGGCGAGACAGGGTGCGTCAGCACAGAGAAGCGGCGGCAACTCTCGGTTTGTAGCGTTGGTAGCGTGCCGGAGTTAGCTAGAATGCGTGCGAAGCAAGGTATCCTTGGCCTCGTTTACACGGGCGGCGAGGTACGTCGACCCCCCCTGGTCGGGATGCAGTTTCTTCATGAGAGCGCGGTGCGCCCGGCTGATCTCGTCACGCGAGGCTCCCGGCTGCAGGCCAAGGACCTGGTAGGCCTCCTCTTCCGTCATTTTGCCGCCCGGCGCCGCGCGGCGTTGCCCCCCTGCCCCGTTGCGCTGCGCGTCCTGACGCCAAGCGGGAAACCGGCGGTCCAGATAGCTTTCAAGTAACGTGACGCTTTCGGCGTCGAAGCCGGCGGCCATCGCCAGCAATCCCTGAAGGTCGAACTCGTCAAGCGAGCGGCCGGCATTCGGTCCTTCCACGATCTGGCCCGACAGCGCGCCGGTGTCATGGTCGAGGCTCATGTCGAGATATTTCGAGCGCACGCGCGAGCTCTGTCCGGCGGAGCGCTGCGTGCCGCCGAAGATGCTGCCGAAATTGCCCAGCACGTTCGGCGACCAGCCGAGCAGGCCGGCGCCAAAGATCCCGAGCGGGATCGCCACAGCAAGTTCGCCCCTGATGCCGGTATAGGCGGCGACCGCGAGCGACAACACGCCGCCGACGATCTTGATCGCGCGCGCCATCATCGCCGGGTTGGCGGCCCGAAACATCTGCAGCAGGAGATAAAGCGTGACAACGGCGACGACGCCGGCAATCAGGGTTGGCATGGGCGCAATATAATCGCGGCGGCGAGGAAAAGCATCGCGAACCAAGCCCACAACGACCCAGCCTGGCTGGTGCACCGCCGTGCGCTGTCAGGCGACGCGGCGACCACCGTCACTTCATCTGGCCGATCAACTTGGCCGCACCGCTCGCGGTTTTCGACAACAGCAGCAGCGCCTCGCGGCCGCCGGCGGCGTAGGCCGCAGCGGCCCGCAGCAGTTCGCGCAATTGCGCCGCTGCACCCGGATCGAAGCGGCAATAGGCGCCGCCGGTCAGCCGCGCAATCTCGCGGAACGCCTGCTCGGCGGTGGCGTCGCCGCCTTCCTGGAACATGAAGACGGGTACCTTGAGCAGCCCGAGTTCGCCGGCCTTGGTGCAGAGATCATCGACGGACTCCTCCATGGCGTCGCCGACGAACACCACGGCCCGCACCCCGGAGGCGACCGCCTCGCGGCGCGTCTCCGACAACACTTTGCCGATCTGAGTATTGCCGCCCTGGCAATCGATCTTGCCCATCAATCTGGCAAGGTGAGCGCTGTCGGAAATCCAGCCAGTCGCCCGGCATTCGTTGAAACCGCGGTAGTAGACTAGGCGGATATCCAGGCTGCCCAGGGAAGCGGCTTCGCGAAACATGTCCGCCTGCAGCGCGCAGGCCATGTCCCAGGTCGGCTGCCGGCTCATGGTGGCGTCGAGTGCAAAAATCAGCCTTCCGCGCCCGCTGGCCTGATGCGGCGACATCGCGCGCGCCTTGGCGACGAAGGCGGCGATATCGTCGGAGCTGGACGGAGATGCTTCCGGCAGGCGACCGAACTTGCGGGCCTCGGCCGCCTGCGCAGCGATGTCGTTACCGGATTTCGGTTTGGTCGGTTCGCCAGCCATGAATCCTCGCCGTTGCTGCGAGGATTATGTGGGCCGAGACCAGGAAAGCGTCAATGCGCGCGCGGGATGCGCCGAGCATTGGGGCCAGAGGTCAGTTTGGTACGGCGGAGCGATCTTTCTCGGTCTCGGTCTTCTGGACCTTCTTGGTCGAGGGATCCGGTACGTAGAGCGAGACCGGTCCCGGTTCGAGGATCTTCGGCGGCGCACTCCTGGTGTCGACCGGCGCCACCTCACTGTCGCTATCGACTAGAAACTTGTCGAGCATCGCCTGGATCGAGTTCTTCGCCACGTCCGGGCCGGTGTCGCGCATATCGTTGTGCTGGAAGTTGGTGTTCACCACGGTGATACCGGACTTCTCGCACTCCTCATCATCGGGCACGACGCCCGGATCAGGCTTGAAATGGGTATCCTTCGAGCGGAACGACAGGATCTTGAACTTGCCGTCGGTCAGGAACGGCACGCGCAGATTGTCCAGCGTCACGACCTTCTTGATCTCGTCGGGATACTGCTTGGCGAAGTACATCGAGATGTCGCCGCCCATCGAGTGTCCGACCATGGTGACCTTGGCATAGTCGGCGTTAGGCTGGAGCTTCTTCATCTCGTCGATAGCGAAGTGGATATTGGCCACGCCGCGCTGGATTTGCGGCAAGCGGCCGACATAGAGCTCGCCGGCCTTGGTCACCATCGGCGGGTCTGTCGGCAGGTCGTGCTGCGGGCTGATCACCAGATAGCCGCGCGCGGCAAAGATGTTGGTCAGGAACGAATACTCGGTGTTCTTGACGGTGTTGCCGTGGTTGAGGATCGCCACCGGCAGGGTGATCATGCCGGCGTTGGCCTGCATCTCCTTGTCCCAGCGCACGGCCACGTCGACGGGAACGAGGCGATTGTCCCGCGCCGGATCATAGAATTTGAGTGTCTCGTGACGGATAGCCCACTTGCTGGCGGTGAAATACGCGCCAGTAACAAGCACGGTAAGTGAAAGCAGAACGGTAATTCCACGTTTCATATTCGTCCTCGGCGCGCCCGCCTCTGGCGCTATATCCCATTTGTCCGGACTCTGACGGTCCGTGTGGATGATATATGTCACAGCGACGTGACGGGAAGTCCAAATGTTGTGTGTTGACCGCCTGATCGTTGTGCGATGCACCTAATCCTTGTGCATACGCACAAGTAGCTGTGGGATTTGGCTTTCCTCCTAACCTTATGATGGCACCTGCGAAATTCGGGTCTAGGCGCTCAATACATTTGTAATAAAACGGCCTATTTTGAAGTTTGTTCCCAGCTTTGGGCCCTCCCCCGTAGTCACACGGGTTCAGGCAGCCGTGTAGATGGTAAGTTTCAGCGCCGGGTCGTCATTGGCCTGAAAGCTCGCATATTCGTAGGCTAGGCGGCCCCTCTTGGGATGGCTGAGCACTTTGCGGCCGGACACGCTGCTTTTGATATCGTGCGCCCCCCACCATTGGGCGAATTCCTGGCAGCCGTGCTGCAGCCGAGCGAGCAGGTCGCGAAAGGCAGGATCGCCCGCCCACAGATCGTGACTTGCGCGAAACTGGGCCACCATCCGGCGGGCTTCGTCGGCCCATGATGGACCGAACAGACGCCGCGTCGCCTCATTGGTCAGCATGCAGATGAGCACGTTGCGGTCGGCTGGCGGAAGTCGGCTGAAGCCGAAGGTTTGTTCTGCGGCATCGTTCCAGGCCAGAATGTCCCAGCGCCGCCCGGTGATATAGGCCGGCTGGTTCAAGCTCTCCATCGTGCGCCGGATCGCCGGTGGCACCACCTCCGGGATGAACGGCCGCCGATCGGCGTCGCGGATCAGCGCCCGCAGATGCGCGTGCTCGGCCTTGGTCAACCGTAGCGCTCGCGCCAAGGCGTCGATCGTCGTCAGCGAAGGGCTGACGCTGCGGCCCTGTTCGAGCCGCGTGTACCAATCGACGCCGATGCCGGCGAGTTCGGCCACCTCCTCGCGGCGCAGGCCGGGCGTCCGACGGCGTCGTCCGATCGGAATGCCGGCAGTTTTTGGAGTCAGCTTCTCCCGCCGCGAGCGCAGGAAATCGCCGAGTTCGCTTTGCCGGGCATCTGCCATGGGACTCTTCCTGCGACGAAAGGAGGGACTCTTGATCCCAGGATAATACCAGGTCTTGTTGCCCGGGACAGGCGCTTCGATGATGCAGTCTCAAGCGGGGTAAGAGCCATGAAAGCTGCTGTTTTGAGATCATTTGGATCGCCACTCGCGATCGAAACCGTTACCGACCCGGTGATCGGCACCGGTGAAGTCGTGGTTGACGTCGTGGCGACGCGCGTACTGTCCTATGCCAACGAAGTCTTCAGCGGCGAACGAAACTATCTCTTGGAGTTGCCGGCCGTGCCGGGACCCGGCGCGATCGGAAGGGTTCGCGCGGTGGGGCCCGACGCCACGCACCTCGCGGTGGGCGACTGGGTCTATTGCGACCCGACCTTCCGCTCCCGCGACGACGCCATCTCGCCCGACATTACCCTGCAAGGCTGGAGCGCGCGGCGAAGGCGGGTTGCGGCTGCAGCGGCACTTCCGCCACGGTTCGTTCGCGGAACAGACGCTGGTCCCAACCGAGAACGTCAAGCGCATCGGCACGATCGATGCGGTCCGCGCGCCAGCCTGGTGCGCGCTCGGCACATGCCTTGTGCCGTATGGCGGCTTCCTGGCGGCAAGACTGCAGGCGGGGGAGACGGTGCTGGTCAGCGGCGCCACCGGCAATTTCGGCAGCGCCGCCGTCGCGGTAGCGCTCGCCATGGGCGCGAGATGCGTGGTGGCGCCGGGGCGCAATGAAAGGGTGCTCGCCGACCTGGGGCGTCGCTTCGGCCACAGGGTGCGCCCGGTCCGGCTTTCCGGCAATGAGGAGGACGATCGCCGGCGGATGCGCGAGGCGGCTGACGGCCCGATCGATTGCGTGATCGACCTGATGCCGCCCTCGGTTAGTGCAACCACGGTGCGCGCGGCCATCACGACGGTGCGCCCCTACGGGCGCGTGGTGCTTATGGGCGGCGTCGGGATGCTGGGTGGCCCAGGCCTCGAATTGCCCTACCCCTGGATCATGCGCGAATGCATCACCATCCACGGCGTATGGATGTATCCGCCGGAAGCAACGCTCGGTCTCGTTGGCATGATCCGGGCGGGCCTGCTGCCGCTCGACCTGTTTGAGGTTACCACCTTCGACCTTGACCACGTCAACGAGGCGGTGGCGCACGCGGCCGCCAATGGCGGCCCTTTCAAGATGACGATCCTGCAGCCGGCGTGAGCCGCCCTCTCAAGTCGCGATGATGTCGTGGAGCTCGAGCGGTTTGTCGACCTGGCTGAACCATTCGGCCCGGTTGGCCGCGCGGCGGCGGCCGCGCTCGTCGAGCGGCAGCTTCAATTGGCGCAGGAGGCCAGTCACCTCCTCGCGCGCCGTGACGTGGCCCATACTGGGCCGGGTGCCGAGCGTCTGCTCGTCGATATCGTCGAGCGCGGTCAGGCCGCGCGGGAAGAATTCCCGGTACACGACGCGCTCGGCAAAGCCGTCGATCGAGCGGAAACCGAGCCGCAGCGACAACTGTTTCAGGCCGCTTGCGACGAGTTGCTTGTTGCGCGACCCAAGCATCGAGAGGCGGTTGCGGACCACGATCCAGTCGGTGGTGGTGCCGTCCACCTGGCGCCGCTTGCGCCTGACGTCGCGCACCATCTCGGCGTAATGGCTTTCGCCGATCACCGAATAGGTAACGGGATCGATGGTGCCCAACACGTCGAAGTCAAGGAAGCTGTCATTGATCGGCGTGACCAGCGTGTCGGCCATCGAATGGGCGAGCCGCATCAGGTAGCTGTCCGTGCCCGGCGTATCGATGACGATGAAATCGAAATTGCGCTCGACCGCGCTGATCGCCGCCATGAACTGCTGGAACTCGGCGTTCTCGTTCTCCGCGATCTGCATCGTCTCGCCGTACTTGATGCAATGATGCACGGGGATTTCGAGGCCGAGATTGGTGCGCCGTGCCCAGGCCCGCCGGTTATTGATGTAGCGGGTAAAGCTCTGCTGGCGGCAATCGAGATCGATGGTGGCGACCCGCTGGCCGGCCTTCATTAGGGCGACGGCGATGTGCAGGGCGGTGGTGGATTTGCCCGAACCGCCCTTCTCGTTGCCAAGCACCACCACATGGGCGGAGCCGGATTGCGCCTGACTAGCCTGTACCAGCATGACCTGATCCCCTTGATATCTTCAAATCGGGCGCTTCGACGGTCAAGTGAAATGCGCCATGCGCTCAAGGAGCAGCCGACTGTCTTCCTTGATCATGAATCCATCGCGGGAGATGCCAGCCCGCAATCGCTTGAGGTCGCCAAGCGGGTCAGGTGCGCCCGCCTGCCGCCTTGGCGTCGACGCCTTCCCCTTGGTATGGTCGGGTGCCCGCCTCATCGAGCGAGTCCAAGCCCGTCTCGCCCGACCAGACCGAACCAGCCCAAGAGATTGAATCCAGATGTCGCGAAGTCCCGTGGTCGTCCGCACCGTCCCCGCCTTGCGCCGCTCCGTCGAGGCTTTGCGCGGAAGAAAGGCCATGACAGCACTGGTCCCAACCATGGGAGCTCTCCATGACGGGCATGTGTCGCTGGTACGCCTTGCCAAGCGACGCGCCCAGCGCGTCATCGTCTCGATCTTCGTCAATCCGACCCAGTTCGCGCCATCAGAGGATTTCGGCTCCTATCCGCGTACATGGAAGGACGACGTCGCAAAGCTCGCCGCCGAGAAGGTCGACCTGATCTGGCATCCCGACGTCAAGACGATGTACCCGGATGGCTTTGCCACGCGGATCGCGCCGGAGGGGCCCGCCACCGTCGGCCTCGAAGACCGCTTCCGCCCGCATTTCTTCGGCGGGGTCGCAACGGTCGTCGGCAAGCTGTTCACGCAGTGCCGGCCGGATTTTGCGATCTTCGGCGAGAAGGACTTTCAGCAGTTGCGGGTCGTGACCCAGATGGCGCGAGACCTCGACCTCGGCGTCAAGGTGATCGGCTCGAAAACTGTGCGCGAGCGCGACGGGCTCGCAATGTCATCCCGCAACGTCTACCTCTCGCCCGAAGAACGGCGCGTGGCGCCTGAACTCTATCGCGTCATGAAGGAAACCGCCCGCCGGATCCGTGCCGGTGAAGCGATCAAGCCGGCTGTCGCCGGCGGCGCCAAGCTGATCGAGAAGGCCGGCTTCAAGCTCGACTATCTGGAAGTGCGCCACGCCGAGACGCTGGCGCCGATCGCCTCGATCAAGGACGGCCCGTTGCGGATGCTGGTGGCCGCACGGCTCGGCACCACGAGACTGATCGACAATATCGCGGTTTAGGGCGGCCGCGCCTTAGAGCGTTTTCGAGCGAAGTGGACACCGGTTCGCGTGAAGAAAACGCGTCAAAACAAGAATCTAGAGCAATCCGAGATCGCGCAGTTCGCGCCGCATCGGCTCGGGCATCGCCGCGACGCCGGAAGCGGCCGATTTGGTCAGGTCGGGCGGCGCGGCATCGGCGGTGAGATAGCGCCAGCCCTGGAACGGGCGCATCGGGCGAGGCGATACCGCGATCACCTTGGGTTGCATCACGATGCGGCAGCGGCCGATGCCGTCCTTGTCGCGGAACGGCTCGATCGCGATGATCTTCTCGCGCGCGGCGATCTCGCCGCGGATCACCCAATAGAGCGAGCCGCCGGCAAGGATTTCCTCCTCCCGTTTCGGCGTCATCCGCGTGATGTGGATGTGACGCTGCGGCAAGCCCTTCTTCTTTGCGATCGCCATCCGCTCGGCGACCCAGGTCTTGAGTTCCTTGACCGAGTCGCAACCGACGGCGAGCTTGATGAGATGAAGCGGCATGATCGTTTCGCTTTAGCCGCCGGCTCCGGTTTTGAAAAGATCACTCGTCCGAAGTTGCGGGAGCGGCTGTGGACGCCGGTGGTGACGGCGTGATCGGCACCGGCGCGGGTGCCGGCGGACGTTTGGCCACAGCCTGTTTCTTGGCGGCGGCCGGCGGCGCGGGCGAAGCCGCTGGCGCGGGACGCGACGCAGGCGGAGCTGCGGTCGTGGCGGCCGCCGCAGCCGCCGACGGCTTCGGTGCGGGCTCAGGCGTCATGATGCTGATCGGAGGGGTATTCGCGGCCGACGGAAATTCGGCGTTGGTAGGTTTGCCGGTGGGGACCGACGGCGGCAGTGCTCCGAGCACCCCTGCTCCGGCCGCCGCTGCAATGGCAGGCGCGGGCGCGTTCCACGACGGCGCGTAACGGGTGATCAGGTTCTCATAGAGGTGCTCGTCCATATTGGACGCGATCTGCTGGGTGGTCCCGAGCGAACCGAACGCCGCGCATGAGGCCGGCGTGCAATGGTCGCGGACAGTGAGCACATAGGCCATGAGCCCGTAGCGGTCCCGCTCGACCGCGCGACGCAGCGCCTGCAGTTCGGGCGATGTGTTGCGCTCGGCGGTCGCAATATCCCCCAATGACGTTAGACGGGAGATCTGGGAAGCCGCATAGGCGACCGCGGCAGCCGCAGAGTCGGCGGAACCGAATAACACCTTTTCGCAGGCGTTCAGCACGGCATCGCCCGCGAGGTCATCGATGCAGGCGAGCGCGGCTGGCGCCGCGACGACCGGCTGCGCCGATCGCGCATCAGCGGAAGCAAGCCGATTACCGGAATCGAAGCCACGAATGGTCGAGGCAGCAGCGACCGCAATCGCAAGCAAGGTGATGACCGTCAACGCGCCGTTGGCCACGGATTTCTCCGCGCGCAACAGCGTGATCAGCAGGATCACCCCAAAAAATCCTGCGGCGGCCAGCGTCAGCCACATCGGAAAAGTCGCGGAGCGCCAGATATGATCCAGCGAAGAAACCCAGCTCATGCGCGATGTCCCTCAACGCAGCATAAAACACAGTCGCCAAAGGCGAACGCCTCCTTTCGGGCATTCGGCCTTCGGCAGAGTCGTTCTGCGAACGGGGCCTTTTGACGGCGACCCATCAGGGAACCGCGCCTACCGGGTGCTTGCGCACAGCTCTCTTCAGGACAGGGCGAGCTGGCTTTCCTTGGCGACCCGTTCGAAAGCTTCGGTCGAGCTTTTGATGCGGTATTGGCAATCGTCACCGTCGGTCGGCAGCAGCCGGACCACCTGATAGGTCCCGGTAGCGGCCGGACGAGACACGTTGCTCGCAGTGAAATAGACAGTCTCTCCAACGCCGTACTTGTGCTTCAACGCCCTCTCCATTTTCTTGGATCGTCGGCGCGCTGCCTTAGGTCCCACAGCGGCGGCCAACATTGAGAACCCCGCGTCAAGTTAGCACACCAACGGCCCCGAAATCCAGCAGGATCGGGGGCCAGCAAACGCACGAAATTCGTATATTTTTCAGCAGGATAGAAGGCCCGCGAGCGAGTCGGCCGCGTTCCACGACGAGAATGGGCGAAAGTGCGGATTCCTGCGATCCAGCCACCTAGGGGCAGCCCGCCATCCGGGCTCGCATGGTAGGCGGCCGCCGGAAAGCACGAGGCATGACTGCGAATTGGGTCGGCCGGGTTAGACGGTCTCGAACCGCTCGATGACGAGCGTTTCGGCAAGCCCGTCGCGCGTCCACTCCTGGAATGCCGGCAGCGACATCATCGCATCGACATAGGCCTGCGCCTCGGGCTTCACCGGGATCGCATAGGTGCGGAAGCGATGCACGACTGGAGCGAACATCGCATCCGCGCCGGAGAACGCCCCGAACAGGAACGGCCCCTGCTTGCCGTAGCGCGCGTGGCAGTCCGCCCAGATCTCCTGAATCCTCGCGACATTGGCGCGAGCATCGTCCGACAACGGAATCGCCCGGATCGGGCGATGCAGGTTCATGCCGCATTCATTGCGCAGCGGCATGAAGCCCGAATGCATCTCCGCGGAGACCGAGCGCGCATGGGCGCGGGCCGCGCGATCCTCAGGCCAGAGCCTTGTTTCCGGATATTTCTCGGCGAGGTATTCGATGATCGCCAGCGAATCCCAGACCGTGACATCGCCATCGATCAGCGTCGGCACCTTGCCGGCACGCGAGAAACTCAGGATCCGATCCTTGTCCGCCTTATCGGTGTACAGCGGTATGAAGACTTCCTCGAACGCGATGTTGTTGGCGCGCAGCGCCAGCCACGGCCGCATCGACCATGACGAATAGTTCTTGTTGCCGATGACGAGCTTCAACATGTGCGGGGGATCCGGTTGAATTGCTACTTTGCCACAGCGCGGCGCGACCGTCCAACTCGCATCGTGACGTCGACGACATTGGCTTCGCGGCTACGAAGCGAAGTCCTGCGGCGTGAAGCTGAGATCGAGCACCTTCCACTCGCCATAGCGATCCGCTGGGAGCATCTTGTAGGGCTGGCACGCTTCCAGTGCAGTCATCGCGCCACGCATCAACACCGGTCCCTTCTCGGACGCGCTCGCCTCGATCAGCAACGGCTCGTCGGCGAGCGTCCCCTGCGGCGTCATGAACACGCGCAGCGTGACCTTGACGTCGTCGGAAGGTTTTAGCGCCGCCGGCAGCTTCGAGCAGGTCTTGAGATGGCGGCGAAACTCGGCGACGACGCTCGGAGTGAGGTCGGCGGCTCTGACGGCCGGTGCATCGAAATCATCGTCCACCTTGCCACCGTAGCGCGCGACCGGCGCCGGGGCTGGCGCCGCCATCGGCGGAAGGGCCGGCGGCAGACCGAGTTGGACATTGTATTTGATCGAGAGATCAGGCTCCGGCGGCGTGTAGGCTGGGGCGGCCGCCGGTGTTGCCGCGGCTTGCGGCCGGACCGAACCTGATTCCGCCGGTTCCGGCTGGTTCTGGTGGGGCGGCGGCGACGCTGCCGGCTGCGGCGCTGCGGGCTGCGGCGCCGGTGGAGGCGGCGTGCTTACAGGCGGCTCTTGGAGCGCAGACAGATCGATGGATGGTGACGGAGAAGGCGACGGCGACGGGGTCGGTTCGGGCTTCTTCTCGATGTCCTTCTTCTCGATGTCCTGCGGTGTGACGATATCGACCGGGACGGTGTCAGCCGCCACGACGTCAAACGGATGGACTTCGGACAGGAGCAGCACCAGGGCCAGCACGGACACGTGCGCAACCGCCGACGCCGTCACGTCCACAGGAATGAGCTCCCGCAGGTTCATTCGCAACTGATCAGGTTTGAGCCCCCTGCCCGTCATCAGCATAGCGGGCAATCGAGGGGTGTCTCAATCCCATTTCGGCGCGAAGCCGAAATCGGTGATGCGGCCGGAGGCGCCGCCCATGGCCGAGATCAGGCTCATGTCGTCCTCCGACAATTCGAAATCGAAGACGTTGATGTTCTCGGACAGCCGTTCGAGCTTCGATGTCCGCGGGATCGCGGCAACATTCTGCTGCACCAGCCAGCGCAGGCAGACCTGGGCCGCCGTCTTGCGATAGCGGTCGCCGATCCGCGCCAATGCGCGGTCGTTCCGGATGCGGCCCTTCGCAATCGGGCTATAGGCGACCAGCGCCATGCCGTGCCGGGCGCAGGCGCCCTTCACCTTCGCCTGATCGAGATAGGGATGATACTCGACCTGGTCGCACACCAACGGCTCCGCGCAGGCCGCCACCGCCTCCTCGATCAAGGCGACCGTGAAGTTGGACACCCCGATATGGCGCGCGAGCCCAAGCTGTTTGGCATGCGCCAGCGCGCCCATCGTTTCCGCCAGCGGCACCTGCGGGTTCGGCCAGTGCAGCAACAAGAGATCGATTTCGGTCAGCCGCAGCCGCGCCAGGCTTTCCTTGGCCGAGCGCTCGAGGTCGTTGGGCCTGAAATGGGTGGTCCAGACCTTGGTCGTGATGAAGACGTCGTCGCGTCTCACGCCGGATGCGCGGAGCCCCTCGCCGACCTCGCGCTCATTGTCGTACATCTGCGCGGTGTCGATGTGGCGATAGCCGAGCCTGAGCGCCTGCTCGACGATCCGCGCGCAGGTGCGTCCACGCAGTTCCCAGGTACCGAGCCCGATCGCCGGGATCCTGGCGCCATTGGCTTCGATGATGTTCATGCGCCCATTATGGGCCGCCGCAGCTCCGCTGCCAACTCACGCCGCAGAGGCCTCTGTCGCCAGCGCAGCGAATACCGTTTCCGGCGAATGGGCGATGACCGCCAGAAGCGCCCGTGCCGGTCCGCGCGGGGCTCGCTTGCCCTGCTCCCAATTGCGGATCGTCTCCACGGGCACGCCGAGTTTGGCGGCGAATTCGAGCTGGGTCAGATGCGATCGGCGGCGCAGGTCGCGCACCGTGAGCGACCCGGTCGGCGTCTCGGGCGCGAGCGGGAACTCCTGCCCGTCTCGCAGCTCGACGATCCGTCCATCCGCTTTCAGCCGCAGGCGCTTCATGGTCTGCTCCGGAAAGCCGCATTGTGGGCGAACCGACTTAAGGCCCGATTAACGCTAAGCGAGACGCTAGTTCAGGCCGAACCACAAAGTGGCGATGCCGAGGAAGCAGAAGAAGCCAACCACGTCCGTGATCGTGGTGACGAAGGTGCCGGACGCAACGGCCGGATCGGCTCGCACCCGTTCAAGCACCATCGGGATCAAAATCCCGCCGAGCGCACCGGCAACCAGGTTGCAGACGATGGCGAGCCCGATCACCACGCCAAGGCCCGGAATCTTGAACCAGGCGACCGCGGCGATGCCGGTGATGACGGCGAAGGCAAGACCGTTGACGAGGCCCACCATGATCTCGCGCAGGATCACCCGGGCGGCGTTGTAGGATCCGAGCTCGCGGGTGGCCAGCGCGCGCACCGCGACGGTCATGGTCTGGGTCGCCGCATTGCCGCCCTGACTGGCGACGATCGGCGCCAGCACCGCAAGCGCCACCATCTTTTCGAGCTGGCCTTCGAACAGGCCGAGCACAGAGGACGCAAGAAAGGCGGTCGCGAGGTTGACCAGCAGCCAATTGAATCGCCCTCGCGCGATCGTCCAGACATTGTCCGACAACTCTTCGTGGCGGGTGACGCCGCCGAGCGCCTTCAGGTCTTCGTCAGCCTCCTCCTCGATGACGTCGACGACGTCGTCGATGGTGATGACACCGACCAGCCGGTTTGTGGTGTCGACCACGGGCGCGGCCACCAGATTGTATTTGCCGAACATCCGCGCGACCTCTTCCTGGTCCTCCAGGGCGGAGACGCGGCGGCGATCTTCATCGATCAGGTCGGTGAGCGGCTCCGGGTCGCGGGAACGCAGCAGCACGTCGAGCGGTACCGCGCCCAGCCAGTGCCCGTCGCCGTCGACGACGTAAATCTCGTAGAACCGGTGCGGCAGGTCCGGCGTGTTGCGCATGTGGTCGAGTGTCTGCCCCACCGTCCAAGCGGGCGGCACCGCGATGAACTCGGTCTGCATCCGCCGGCCGGCGGAGTTGTCCGGATACAGCAGGCTGCGCTCGAGCTCAGCGCGCTCGGACGGCGGAAGCCTGTCGAGGATCTCCTCCTTGTCCTCCTCGTCGAGACCTTCGAGAAGCTCGATCGCATCATCGGATTCCAGCTCGCGGACGCCTTCCGCGACGGTCTCCGGCTCGAGCTCTTCGAGGATTTCCTCGCGCACGGCATCGTCGACCTCGTTCAGTGCCGAGAAGTCGAAATCGGTGCCGGTGATCTCGACGAGGCTGACGCGGTCTTCCGGCGCGAGCGCGGCGATGAGATCGCCGAGATCCGCCTCATGAAGTTCCGCCACCACCTCGCAAAGGAACGGCCGGTCGGCAGTGTGGATCGCGCTCGCGATGTTTTCGACGAATTCGTGGCGGAGCTGCCCCTCCTCGTCCCGCATTGGCAACCGATCGAGGATGGATGCTTCGGCGGGATGGGCAGCGTCGATATTCTCGGCCATGCCGCGCCTCACCGTTTGACAGAAGGTAGGAACTCGTCTGAGTTATCGTCGCACGCATTACCCAATCGGCTGCGTCCCGCGCAATGCCAAATATCGCCAACCGCGAAGAACAGGTGTGCTTATGAGATCGTTCGGTGCAGCCATTCTTGCCCTGCTCGCGTGGAGCGGCGCGGCGCACGCCGCCGACGAATGCCCGCGCAAGGATGCACTCGGAACGTCGCGCGTCCTGACCGTCGATCCCGCGAGCTATCCGCGCGTTGGCACCAAGAGCTTTCCGGACACGCTCCCCCTGCAGGATCACGAGGTGGTGTTGACGTTCGACGACGGGCCATGGCCATCAACCGACCGTAAGATCCTCGCGGCACTCGCTCACGAATGCGTGCGCGCGACCTTCTTCATGATCGGAAAGCCGGCCTCCGAACATCCGGAGCTGGTCCGCCAGATCGCGGCACTCGGCCACACGATCGGCGATCACACATGGACGCATCACAACCTCAAATACATGAAACCGGACGACGCCATTGGCGAGATCGACAAGGGCATTGCCGCCGTCGAAACGGCGCTGCATGGGCGCGCGACCACGACGCCGAGCACGCCGTTCTTTCGCTTCCCCTATTTCGAGATGTCGCCGGAGACGCTCGCGAACCTGGAGAAGCGCGGTATCGCCGTGTTCGGCGCCGACCTCTGGGCGAGCGACTGGAACAAGATGACGCCGCAGGAGGAGCTGAAGCTTCTGACCGGGCGCCTGAACGCCGCCGGCAAGGGAATCATCCTGCTGCACGATCCCAAGACGCAGACCGCGGCGATGCTTCCGGCCTTCTTGCGCTATCTGCGCGATCACAATTACAGGATCGTGCATATCGTGCCGCCGGGCTCGAAAACCGTGTCGGATCAAACACATTGAACCAAAGGACAGCTGTGGGTTACAAAGCATTAAGGTAGCGTTCATGACGCCACCTGTAAGGATTCGGCGTCGGACAAAGAGAATGCAGCCAGGGTGTGATGATCGGTAGCGTTGGCGAGGGATTTTGGAAGCGGTCATGGACTGCCCTCTCCCTGCTGATTCTGATCGGCGCGAGCAGTCAGTCCGCAATCGCGGCTGACTGTCCCCCTGATGCGCTCGGCACCTCGCGAACGCTGGTGGTCGATCCCCGCGAGCATCCCCGGATCGGCACCATGCAATATGCCGAGACCTTGCCGCTGGACGATCACGAAGTGGTGCTGACATTTGATGACGGCCCGCTGCCGAAATACAGCAACCAGGTGCTGGACATTCTTGCCAGCCAGTGCGTGAAGGCGACCTTCTTCATCATCGGCAGTCAGGCCAAAGCCAATCCGCAGGGTGTCCGCAAGCTCGTCGCCGCCGGCCACACCGTCGGCACGCACAGCCAGAACCATCCGCTGACCTTCAACAAGATGTCGATCGAGCAGGCCAAGCAGGAGGTCGATGCCGGCATCGCCTCGACGGTGGCCGCGCTTGGCGACGCGAGCAAGCTCGCGCCCTTCTTCCGCATTCCAGGGCTGCTGCGCGCCGAAGCGGTCGAGACCTATCTGGCGTCGCGTGGGATCCAGAACTGGAGCGCCGATTTCGTTGCCGACGATTGGCGCCATATCGCTCCGGCGCGCGTCTACGAGCTCGCAATCCAGCGGCTGGAGGAGAAGGGCAAAGGCATCCTGCTGTTGCACGACATCCAGCCGCGCACGGTGGCGGCGCTGCCGAAAATCCTGCAGGAGTTGAAGGCGCGCGGCTATCGGATCGTCCATGTGGTGCCGGCGACGCCGGAGCAGCCGGCCACGCCAACCGAACCTGTGCAATGGCTATTGCACCCGCCGATCGAGACCGTCGCAACGGTGCGCTGGCCGAAGATTGCGAATTTCGTGTTCGTCCAGACGCAGGAACTGCCCGCCCCCGGACTCTCGAATCTGGATTGGCGTGATCCAGGCCTGTTCGATCGAGGACGCCGCCCGCGCGCCGCAATCGCCGCGCAGACGGCATGGCCGGAGCCATTGCGGGTCTCCGAGAACAGCGGTCCGGCCCTGCCGGTCCCCGCCTCCTCCGTCTTCAGGATGCCCGAAGGCCTGCGTGTGGCGTTGCTCGCGTCGCATTCACCCGCCAAACGGCCGCAACAGGTGGCAGCATCTCCTGAAGCCGCCAATGCGATGGGGCCGATGTCCGCGAGAGCCCGCACCATTGGCGCACGCCAGGCGCCGCATTCCCGGCATGCCGTGCATCAGAACCCGCAAGGAGGTCATGCGGGTCGGGGCGTCCCCAAGCATGCCGTGCAGGCGCAGCCGAACAGACGCGCACTTCAGGTCGCAAAGCGCTGAAGAGCGCGGCGCGGCGATTGCAGCGTCAGGCGCTCAATTCGTCACGATCTTGGCGATGCAGAGCAGAATGACGAGCGCCAGGAACAGCAGGTCGATATAGGACTTGATCTCGCCGGCATGACGCAGCTCGGTGACGGCACCGACGATCTGCTTGCGTGACGCTGTCGAACTTGGTCCCTCGACCACCGCCGTCCCAAGCCGACGCGTCTCCCCTTCCAGGCGTTCGATTCGCTGGAAGAAATAGAACGAACGCAAGGCGGACGCCGCATGCATCGCGGCATAAACCAGCACCAGAAGCGCGACGAGCGCGCGATGCTCGTATTTTTCCATGAAGTTGAGGCTGAAATAGACCAGCGCCAGGAACACGAAATTGGAGACGAAGCGATAGATGTAGCTGAGCAGGATCATCCTGTTTTCCGGATTTCCGAATCGGGCGTGCGATCGGTGAGCGACGGCGCCCGTCGGGTTCGGAATCGCCGGCCCACGAGCTTCAACACCCTTAGCGTACGCCAAGGGTGTTACGGAAAGCCATCGACCGACCTCGGTTGCGGAAAATTTGTCGCCGCGCCAGAGCGGACAACGTAGACGTTCTCCGGCTACCTCGGCTCAACCTGCAGGATGCGATGGTACGCGTCGAGGACGGGGCGCGACGTCGTTTCAGGATGCCGCGCCTCGGCCCGACTATGGCTGCATCCGACGGCGGCGTTCGGCGATCAATTGCTTTGCCTCGTCCATCGTCATCTCGCCCGCGCCGAGCACCTGGTAGGCGCTATCAGGGTTTTGGGCTCGCCCGTCGTCACCGCTCCGTTTCTTTTCGGGGTTCGGATTCGGCGTGGGAGAGCCGTCGCCACCGCCAAAGCCAAGAAACTCGACCAGGATCACCGATGGGCGGTCATTGTTCGACTGCGTTGGAGCGGCGCTTTGCTGAGTGGCGGCAGTGGCGTTCCCCGCCGAGCTCAGCGTGGCAACCGGCGGTGCCTGCACGACCGGAATTCCGGTCGCGCTGCCCTGGACCTGGATATTCGCCGCGTTCACGATCTGCAACGCGGCAAGATTGACGTTGCCCGAGACGCGGATGCCGGCTTCGCCTGCGTCGATGGTGCCGAGCGGCGCGATCAGATCGACGTTGCCGGCTGCACCTCCGGGATCGGATTCAGTGTCGCGATGCCGGCGCCTGTCGTAGGAACGGTTGGAGACAATGTCACCCGTCCCTAACTGGCTACGCGTGTAACGGTTCTTATTGAGCCGCGCGTATCCGTACGGATGCCACCTGCGCAGACATCCGCAGAATGGCGGGCGCCTCACTGTTGGCTCCCGCTGATCTCAAGGAGCCGTTGTCGACTTTGCTGCCATTTCCTTCAGCACGCTCGCCATCGCTTCAATGACAGCCTTGGCCGATTCACCGATACCGTGCCGACGCGTGATATAGGCCGGATCATTGTAGGAAAGGAAAGTCTTGCCCTCCTCGTCCTGCCAGACCAGCGCCTTCAACGGCAGATCGATGCCGATCGTCTGCACCGATTGCATCAGCGGAGTGCCGGCCTTCGCCGCGCCGAAGATCAGAAGATTCGTCGGCCGCAGTGGCAGGCCGACCGCAGCAGCGCCAGCGCTGTGGTCGATATGGCTAAATACCGCCATGCCCCTGGTACGAACCTCCGCTTCAAACCGGTGCATCGTTTCTTCCGGGCCAAAGCTGCTGGGCAGCGTGATCAATCCATCAGCGGACATTGCATGCTCTCCTGATAACGAAATCCTTGCGCCACGGTACCGCTGCCGGGCGGGAGTCCCTTGCCATCGGGCCTGACGTCGATATTCCTTAGCGGGATCTCGCCGGGTGTCGCGGGACGGCCGAAATCATATGCAAGTACGGGAGAAGCGAGCGCAATAGCGCCAGTGAGGAGTGCCTTGCTAGTCGAGGACATTTCGAACCCTCCCGGTCTCTTCAATGCTCCAGGTCTGCTGCGCGTTCTAGTGAAAAGTTGCGTTGGTCCCGATTGCGCCGATAAAGGATTTTCGGTCGGGCTGGACATTGCCCTTATCGTCGGTCGCACGGCTGACGATCTTGGTCGGCTTACCGTCCCAGGTCCAATCCATCTGAAAGCGCGTTTGCGCCTTCGGCAATACCGGCAGATTTAGCTGCGCATCCTTCCAGCTCTTGGCGCCATCGCTCGAAATCTCGACCTTGCACGCTCTTCGCGCAGACCACGCACTCATTGCTCGTGAAATGCGCGGTGAAAGCTGTCCCGAACTGGCTGCGTGATGTAGCGGAAGAAGCTTCGCTCCCCAAGCTGCACCATCGCCTCCACCGGCATTCCCGGCGTGAGGCGGACGTTGGGAAGACGAGCAAGCTGGTCCTGATCGATCAGGATCTGCACTTTATAGTAGTTGCTTTTTGTCTGCTCATCGGCGGTGACGTCGGAGGCGACGAAAGTGACGCGGCCCGCAACGAACGGTACGAGGCGCTGCTTGAACGCGGGGAGACGCACCTGTGCTTCAAGGCCGGGATACACGACATCGATATCGTTGGGCGAAAGTTTCACGTTGGCCACCAGCCGGTCGCGCGATGGCAGTAGTTCCATGACCGTATCGCCGGGCTTGACGACAGCGCCGATGTTGAACACCCTCATGCCAAGGACCGTGCCGTCCTCGGGCGCCACCACATCGCGACGCACGGCGACATCCTGCGCGGCGCGCAATTTGTCGTCCACCTCGTTCAGCCTGATACGGGCTTCCCGTATGTCGTTCGAGACATCTTGTAGCCGCTGGTCTTGAATCTGCTTCATCGATGAACGAGATTCCGCGATCGTTGCCCGCGCGCGTTGGATCTGTCCGCTCAGGTCACCCAGTGTCCCTTCCAATCCGGCTTGGTTTCGCTGCAAGGCCAGCACGACGGACAGCGTCGCCAAGCCCTTTGTCAACAACCCCTGCTTGATCTCGGCCTCGTGCCGTATCAGTTCGAGCTGTTGCCGGGTGGCTCGCTGCTGCTGTTCTGCCGATTCAATCACGCCAAGTTGCTGATCGACCCGGTCTCGCAGCACGGCGACCTGGCTTTTCAAGCTGACCGTGCGCGCTTCGAACAGCGCGCGCTGCCCGCTGACCACATCGGCGGCGCGCAGGGCGTCGAAGCCTTGCCCGCTCGCCGCCGCCAGCAGATCGTCAGGAAAGCTTATATCGCTCCTTCCGGCTGTCTCCGCATCCAGTCTGGCCAATTTTGCAAGCAATGCCCAGCGCTCGGCTCGCGCCGTCTCGGCCGTCGCGCTCGCCTGCACGTCGTTCAGTCGCATCAACACCTGACCGGCAAGCACATGATCGCCCTCGCGCACGAGCAGTTCCTGAACCGATCCCCCCTCCTGGTTCGCAATGACGCGACGCTGCCCCTCGACCTCGATCAAACCATTCGCGATCGCCGCTTCCGCCAGCGGAGCGGAGACGGACCAGACGCTGAAGCCGCCGATGAAGACCGCCATGGCCATGAATCCGAGCAGGATCACGCCGCGTGTTGACGGATGAGGCGTCTCCATCAATGGTGGCGCAGGCGACGCGATCGATCGGCCGTGGCCGTCAGCGACGACGGCTCGCCCGGATGGAGAGGTGAGAGCGCGGGTCATGATGCAACACGGTTCTGTTCGCGTCGGGCGGGTATGGCGGCTCTGGCGATGCGAGGTTCGGTGAATGTTGGGCGGGCGTCGGGTGCCGGGGCAACAACGCGGTTCAGGATCTCGGCCCGCGGTCCAAACATTTCTGCCGCTCCATCCCGCATCAGCAAGACAAGGTCGACATGCTGCACCAAGCGCGGACGGTGCGAGACCAGGACCACCGTGGTGCCGCGCGCCTTGAGCTTCCGTAATGTGTCGGCCAGATTGGCCTCGGAATCGCCGTCGAGATTGCTGTTGGGTTCATCCAACACCACGAATTTCGGACTACGGAACAGTGCGCGCGCCAAGCCGATCAGCTGCCGTTGCCCGCCGGACAGATACTGCCCGTTCTCGCCGATCTCGGTGTCGTAGCCGCAGGGAAGCCGCAAGATCATGTCGTGGCAGCCCGCAAGCTGCGCGGCCTGGTAAACCTGCTTGGGCGTCGCCTCTCCCATCCGTGCGATGTTGCGGAATACCGAACCCTCGAACAGCTCGACGGATTGCGGCAGATAACCGACGTAGCGGCCGAAATCCTCACGCATCCAGCGATGGACGTCGGCGCCATCGAGGCGCACGGTGCCGGCGCTTGGCGCAAGCGTGCCGATCAGCATCTTGATCAGCGTGGTCTTGCCGGCCGCCGAGGGGCCGATGACGGCAAGACTGTCACCTGGGGACAGCGCGAACTGCACGCCTTTGACGATCGGGGACGTCGAACCCGGCAAGCCGTACGTGACACGCTCCACCGACAGGCGGCCGACCGGGGCCGGCAATGGCCGTCCGGGCGGACGAAGACGAGGCTGGCGAAGAAAATGCTGCAAGCGAAAGAAAGCTTGCCGGGCCTGGACAAGCTGCTTCCAGCTGCCGATCAGCATTTCCACCGGCGCAAGCGCCCGGCCCATGATGATCGAGCCGGCAACGGCCACGCCCGATGTCAGCTCATGCTGCAGCACCAGATAGCCGCCCGCGCCAAGTACGGCGATCTGCACCGAGAGGCGCGCGAACTTGGCCATTGCCAGCAGAACGGAGGCTCGCTGCGCCGCGCGCCGCTGCGGCGGCAGCACTTCGGCCACCGCCTCCTGCCAGCGGCGCATCACCGCCGGCAACATGCCCATGCTGTCAATCACTTCAGCATTGCGCGCGCTGCTCTCGGCGCGACGTTGCGAATTGGCCGCCGCAACATTTGCCTCCTTCATCAGTCGCGATGTGGTCAGCTCATTCAGCAAGGTGAGAATAAAAAGGAGGATCGCTCCTGCCGTCGCGATGCAACCCAGCACCGGATGCAGGACGAAGATCACGGCGAGAAAAATCAGCACCCAGGGAAGATCGTAGAGGGCAAGCAAAGCAGGCGAGCCGAGATAGCCGCGGCAAATGGCGAGATCGCGTAGTGCCTCCATGCGATAGGAATGACCGGCGAGCACGCTCTCCATCGCTCTCGCAAAGCCCTCCGGCGCGGCCTTCTGCTCGACCCAGGTTGCAACGCGCTGCAGGGTCTGATTGCGCGAGATTTCCAGAATAGCCAGCAACAGGATGGACACGCCCGCGATCAGCGACAGATAGAGAAGCGTATCGACATTGTGCGTCGTCAGCACGCGGTCGAAAATCTGCATCATGTAGATCGGGATGGTGAGCTGCAGCAGATTGACCACGCCGCTGAACAGGCCCACCGCCAGCAGCTGAATCTTGCAACAGCCGATGGCGCGGCTGAGGATTGTCTCGCTTTTCTCATGTGGATCGACCACCGCAAGCTTCGACATCGGCTTCATATGCGGCGCCCCAATTTTCCAATTCTGATGTCTTCGTCGTGACATTCGAGTCTCGGCGCTCCTGCCGTATCTGACAGGCACGTCGCGACTTCAAAACCCATCCAGTACGGTCGCCCTCCCCAAACAGGAGGGCGACCGTATTTGGCAGAAGCGCCGTTAGGTCGCTTCGAGGACAGGCAATCCTGATCGGACTTAGCTCAGGACAAAGTCGTGGTGAGAGAGGTCCGCGGCATGGACGCCCTGGAATGTCACGTCCCCAGCGGCGCCGAGGTCTAGAACGGCGCCGTTGGCGGTGTCATGCACGTGCGCAAGCGCATCAAAATTGGGGCCGAAGCCCGACAAATTGATCACGTCGTTGTTCACGTCGAAGTCCGTGATGACGTCGTGCCCGGCTTGCGACATCTGGAAGGTGAAGGTATCGGCACCGCCGTTGCCGGTCATAGTGTCGTTGCCCACACCGCCATCGATGCGGTCCGCGCCGCTGCCTCCGATGATGATGTCGTTGCCTTCGTCGCCGAAGAGCTTGTCAGACACCGTACTGCTGCCTGGACTGGCCGCCTGGATGAAGTCGTTGCCGGCATCGCCGTGAATCTCAGCGGCGGCCTCCCCGCCCAGCGGCGGATTGAAGGCGAGTTCACCGGTGATCCTATCGTTACCGGCTCCCCCATGAACCACGTCACCGAACGTTTCGGTCCACTGTACGATATCGTCGCCGTCACCCGCATCGGCGAAGCCGTGCTCACCCATATGATCGATCACGTCGTTGCCAAGGCCGCCGAATATCTGATCATGGCTGCCGCCGCCGCTGATGTGATCGTCGCCGTCACCGCCATCAAGGATGTCGGTGCCGCCATTTCCAGTGATGGTGTCGTTTCCGGTGCCGCCTTCGATATGGTCGCTGCCGTCACCGCCGGTCAGGGTGTCGTCGCCGGCATCACCGAAGATCTTGTCGCCCGCCGTGGCGTGCGCCGCGTCCGTCGTAAACGCGGAGATGATGTCGTTACCGTCGCCGCCATGGCTTTCATCGGACGCGGTATCGGAACCGGTGATCCGGTCATCGCCTCCGTCGCCGAAGACGGTGTCTCCGACCGCATCATTCCAGGAGATGACGTCATCGCCGGCGCCGGCATGAACGACGTCGTGTCCCATCATCTGGTCGATGGTGTCGTTGCCGTCGCCACCGTAAACCAGATCGTTGCCGGCCCCGGTGCTGATGTGGTCATTTCCCGACCCGCCATCGAGGTAGTCGTTGCCGCCTCCACCGTTGATGGTGTCGTTTCCGGTACCGCCTTCGATGTGGTCCGCGGCATCGCCGCCGATCAACGTGTCATCGCCGCCGTCGCCGAACATCCGGTCGCCCGCCGTCGCATGTGCGGCATCCGTGGTGAAGGCCTGAATGAAATCGTCACCGTCGCCGCCGTGACTTTCATCGGACGCCGTGTCGGAACCGATGATCCTGTCGTTGCCGCCGTCGCCATAGACGGTGTCACCGACGGCATCATTCCAGGAGATCGTGTCGTTCCCGTCGCCGGCGTGGACGACGTCATGGCCCGCCATCTGGTCGATGGTGTCGTTGCCATCGCCGCCAAACACCGTATCGTTGCCGGCACCGGTGCTGATGTGATCATCGCCGTCGCCGCCATCGAGGTAGTCGTTGCCGCCTCCACCGTTGATGGTATCGTTTCCGGTGCCACCCTCGATGTGGTCGTTGCCGTCGCCGCCGATCAGGGTGTCATTGCCGGCATCACCGAAGATCTTGTCGCCTGCGGTGGCGTGCGCGGCGTCAGTCGTGAAGGCCTGGATGAAGTCGTTGCCGTCGCCGCCATGGCTCTCGTCGGCCGCGGTGTCGGAACCGATGATCCGGTCGTTGCCCTCATCGCCGAAGACAACATCACCGACCTTGTCGTTCCACGAGATCAGATCGTCGCCCGCACCTGCGTGGACGACGTCATGACCGGCCATCTGATCGATCGTATCGATGCCGTCACCGGCGAACACGACATCGTTGCCCGCTCCGGTGCTGATGTGGTCGTTTCCCGATCCGCCTTCGAGAAGATCGTTGCCGTTGCCGCCGGTGATGACGTCGTTGCCCGCGCCGCCGAGGACATGATCGTCACCATCACCGCCGTTGAGCGTATCATCACCGTCATCGCCTGACAGCGTATCGTTGCCGCCGTTGCCGTCAATCGTATCGTTGCCCGCAAGGCCGAAGATATGATCCGGCCCATCGGTGCCGGTCAGGATATCGTCGCCGTTGGTTCCCGTGAGATTGGACATGAGGCATTCTCCCTTTCAGATGTGGGCCTCAGCTTCACATGCGGGGCCTCGGCGAGTTGCAGGTTGACAAAGAATCCTGCGGGCCCTGAACCGACGCCCTCACGCGTTCGTATGCTTTCTTTTCGGAGAGTTCAGGGCGATATGGCTGCATCTGTAATGCGAGGAGCGGATCGCTGTAACCAAACTGTAACGTCGCCCTCAGCGCAGCATCGAGGATCACTGAAGCCGTACCGCTCCACTCGATCAGAGCTGCAGCAGCGGTCCGCCAAGGACGCCGCAAGATTCGTACAGCCGTCGTACCGCCCTCTCCGAGCTTGGCCGGAGCCTCCGTTGCCGTAACCGGCATACGATTCCAACTTGGCTGACATTCCCGACGGCGGCTTGAAGCCTTAGGCATACTCAAGAGCAAGCGATACTATTGGGCATAACCGATGAAGTCGCTGATCATCAGTTGCTTGTCTTGTATTAATCCCGGAATGGCACCCACTGCATTTCCTTCTCTCGGGATGTCGGCTTCTTCTCAGCCTTTCGCTGTCGGGGCGGTCGACAACGCTTCTCGGATCTGGTCCGCGACCGATGTCGTCAGGCTTGCTCGCGCAAGCCCAAGTGGAATGGTTCGCTCAGTCAAGGAGCGATACAATTCACCGGCGTTAGGGCTGAAGAGGTCCATCGCGGCTACGTGCCGTCGCACCGTGCCGACATCGCCTCTCGCGACGCAGCCGCCCATTCCCTTGGCCAGGCTGCTGCTGGTGACTGCCGAGGTGGTTCCGGCGAGAAGCGGCAGGAGGGCGTTCAAGGCGTCACGTTCGCTGGCGCCGAAGGACTTCCAGATCGACACGGCCTCCGAAAGCAGCGCGATGAAGAAAGGACCAACGTAATAGACCGAGGCATGGTAGATCGCGCGTTGTCCTCGGGGTACCTCCACGGTGGTGCAGCCGATGTCGCCGGCCAGCCGCTTGAGCGTCTCGAGGAATGCGGGTTCGGCGGCCTCCACGCCGACCGTCACGCCCGGCAAGCCCCGCAGAGCGACGGCCGGATCGGTAAACATCTGCAGGGGGTGGAAGCCACCTATCGTCGCGCCGTCCGATTTCGCCTTCGCCAACGCTTCGATGTCGGTCGCGCCGCTGCAGTGGACGACCTTATGATGCGACTGCCAGGCGATGCCGTCGGCGACGCGCGCTATGGCATCGTCCGATACGGTCAGCCAGACGAAGTCGCACGCGTCCGCCACGTCCTGCGCGCTCGCGAGCGCATGCAGCCCCTCGACTTCCTGCCGCATTTGGAGCGCGCCCTCGCCGCCCCGGCTCCAGGCCGCGGCCACCTGATACCCCGCCCGACTGAAGGCTTGTGCGAGCGTACGTCCGACGCTGCCGCACCCGATGAATCCGAATTTTGCGCTGGGCATCCCGATCAGCTCCGGAACGAGGCATCGAGCCGGTCGAGTTTGCGCAGCAGGGCCGCCCATTCGAGCGAACCGTATCCGCCCGAATTCCGCCTCGCGCCTTCGTTGAGCGTGGGGTTCGTGTCCGCTTCATTGAGCAGCGTGATCTCGCTGCCGGAGAAGCACGTCACCGTGTTCTCGATCGCGGCGGGAGACGGCTGATGGACCGGCCGGTTGCAGGCCAGAAGATCGACCTGGATCCGGCAAGCGTTCTCGAGCCAGTAGATGGCGTTGAAGGCCTGCGGGATCGTCCGGCCACAGGCGAGCAGCCCATGGTTGCGCAGCAGGAGCACGTCGTGTTCGCCCAGATCGCGGACGACGCGATCGCACTCCTCGCCGCTGATCGCCGGTCCTTCGAATTCGTGGTAGCCGACCCGACCGTGGAAGCGCATCGCGGTCTGGGACAACGGGAGCAAGCCTTCGCTCAGACCGCTGACGGCGGTGCCGGCGCGGGTGTGCGTGTGGATGATGCAGTGAAGGTCCGGTCGCGCCCTGTGGATGGGAGCGTGCAGATAGAAGCCGGCGACGTTGACGTTGTAGCCGTGATCGGGTTGCAGGAGCGTGTTGCCGTCGATGTCGATCTTGACGAGGTTCGACGCCGTGATCTCTTCGTACAGCATCCCGTACGGGTTGATGAGATAGCTTCCTTCCTCGCCCGGAACGCGTGCACTGATGTGGTTGTAGATCAGGTCCGTCATTCCAAAGACGGCCATCAATCGGTAGCAGGCGGCGAGATCGATCCGGGTCTGCCACTCATCGAGCGAGACCGCCGACTTGATGTCGGCGAGGGAAAGCACCTTCATGTTGCCCATCTGTGTTGTCCTTTCCAAGTGAACCGACGCGTTACCGCGTCCATTGATCGGGCGAAGCAGTCGGCCCATGGCCGCGGGAGCCCCCGTCGGCCCCTCGCTCTTCCGCCGCTCAGGACTTCTTCAGAGAGACGGCTTCCACCGCACCGGTCGCGGGACGCTCTCGCTCGAGCAGGTGGTTGTCCGGCTTCGCGACCGCGGCGAGGCATAGATCCGCGATGGAATCCGCGAACTCTTCGGTCTGCACCGGGACGCCGCTGGCTCCGGGCGCGAGAACGCTGATCAGACCTTCCATGAAGGCTCCGACGAGGCAGGTTGCGGCGACCCTGACGTCGACCTTGCGGAATTCGTCGGCGGCGAGGCCTTCCTTGATAATGGTCTCGAAGACGCGCGCGACGGCAAGTCGATACTTCAGTCGCGTGCTTTCCACTTCCGGATCGATCGGCTCGAAGATAAGGCCGTAGGCGAGGCGCTTGCCGCGCACGGCTCGCAGCACGAAAGTGCGGACCGCGTCCCTCACCTTCTGCGACGGCTCTCCTTCCGCGACGGCGATCCCCGATAGAACGTCGACCTCGCGCTGCGAAACCGTGCTGACGATGGTGGCGCAGAGATCCGCACGTGACGGGAAGTATCGATAGATCGTTCCGACCGCGACGTCGGCTGCGGCCGCGACCGCGTTCATCTGAAGCTCCTGGAATCCGCCATCCATCACGACGCCGCGCGCGGCCCGCAGGATATGCGTCTTCTTGTCGAGGGAACGGACCTGTCTAGTCGCCATCTCGTCACCAAAAATGAAATCGAATTCATTTTCATCTTGATTCGGAAATCAATCGGTGTCAAGAGGTGATGTAATTTAGCGAAAATCAGCGTTTCTGAGCTGACATGAAACTGAACAATCGATTCAGTTTGGTGGACTTTCCGATCCTGCCTGAGGGTCGGTTCGGTTTCGAGAATGCTCGCCAACGCAGCGAGCCACGAACCTAGGAACGAATTGGAGGCGTCCCATGACCCAAGCACTCGAAGCTCCCGCCAGCCGTTACGGCACCCACAAGGTCCTAAACCAGGCCAAGCCCGCCGCCGGCTTCAACGCCTTTACCGGCGACGCCGTGCTGCGCGCCGCGATCGAGCGCGAGGCTCCTTGGGCCACGGACCGCTGCGAGGCCCTCGGCGCGATCGCGGGCGACGAGGATGTGCAGGAGCTCTCCCGCCTCGCCAACCGCCACTTGCCCGAACTGAAGACCCACGATCGGTTCGGCAACCGCATCGACTGGGTCGACTTCCATCCGAGCTGGCACGAACTGATGTCGCTGGCGTGGAAGCATGAAGTACCGAACCTCGCCTGGCGCACCAACCAAAAGAACGGCCACTACGCCCGCGCCGTGCTGTCCTACGTCTGGAATCAGGTCGAACAAGGCACCGCCTGTCCGACCGGCATGGCCTACGCTTCGTACGCGGGCTTCGAGGCCGAGCCCGCGCTGGCGATCTGGGCGGAGAAGGTCAAGGGGACCGAATACGAATTCAGCCGCCGCGAGGTGAGCGAGAAGCCTTCGGTCGTGATCGGCTACGCCATGACCGAAAAGCAAGGCGGCTCTGATCTCCGCGAGACACAGACGACCGCTCGCTTCTCCCACTCCGAGGATTATCACGGCAAGACGGCGCACTGGTACGAACTGACCGGCCACAAGTGGTTCTGCTCGGTGCCGCAAAGCGACGGCTTCTTCACGCTCGCCAAGGTCAATGGCGGCGTGACCTGCTTCTTCCTGCCGCGTACGCTGCCCGACGGCAGCTACAACAACTTCTTTGTCCAGCGTCTGAAGGACAAGGCCGGCAACAAGAGCAACGCTTCCAGCGAAGTCGAGTACGCCGGCACCATGGCGATCCGCGTCGGCGAGGAAGGCCACGGTATCCGCGAGATACTGTCGCACGCGCACCTGACCCGCTTGGACTTCGCGATTGGCTCCGCCGGTCTGATGCGTCAGTCGCTGACGCTGGCCCTGCAGCACACCACCACCCGTAGGGCGTTCGGCACCTCCATCGCGGACCGACCGATGATGACCAACGTGCTGGCCGACATGGCCGTCGAAGTCGAAGCTGCCACGCTTCTGGCGCTGCGCGTCGCAAAGGCGACAGACCAGATGAAGGCCTCCGAACACGAACGGCTGCTCGCCCGCGTAGCCACGCCAGCGGCCAAACTCTTCAATTGCTCGCGCGCCCCGTCCATCGCCTACGAAGCGCTCCAGTGTCATGGTGGGAACGGCTTCATCGAAGAAAATCCGATGGCGCGTCTCTACCGCGAAGCGCCGCTGAACAGCGTCTGGGAGGGCACGGCGAACATGATGTGCATGGATGTCCGTCGGGCGATGGCCAAGGACCCGCGCACGATCCAGGCACTCTTCGACGAGACCCATCCCCTGCTCGGTCAGGACGCTCGCTTCGACGCGCTGGTCCTTCATACCGAAACGCTGGTTCGCGAAGCCGTTGAGGACGAGTTCGTCGCCCGTCCGATGACCGAAGCGGTCGCACGCGTCCTGCAGGGTGCAGAGCTCCTGCGTCACAGCACGCAGGACGTCGTCGACCTCTTCCTCGCCACCCGCGCACCGAACGCATCGGGATCATGGGGTTCGCACTACGGGACGCTGGCGTTCAGTGTCGACCAGGCGAAGGCGCAGAAAGTCATGCGCCGCGCCGTGGTCGTCGAATGAATTGAGGAACGTGTGTACGCAACGAGTTTGATCGTCATAGTCGCTTCGCGTCGGCTGCATGGTCTCAGTGGACAAGTCCATCGTCGCTACTCGCCGGCACGACCCGTTTGCGTTCGTCCGCCGTCAGTCGTTGCAGCGCGCCTGAGCTAAGATTACCCGCGCCAACGATCTGCACCGCACTATCGGGATTCTGTGAGCGCTGCTCGCGCTTGCGAGGACGTTCTTCCTCGCCATCGCCGCCGCCGAATCCGAGGAACTCGACGATAATGACGGAGGATGGTTCGTTGGCCCGCTGTTGCGGGGGCGCCGCCTGCTGGGCCGCGGCCCCGGCCGTGTTTCCGGCCTCCGCCAGTCCACCGATATTCGGCGCCTCGATCACCGGCACGCCCTTGGACAGGCCGCCGACTTCAATATTGGCGGCGTTCAGGACATGCAGCGCCGCGAGATTGAGATTGCCCGCAACCCGGATGCCCGCATCCCCTGCATTCACCGTGCCTTCGGGCGCAACGAGGTCGACATCGCCCTGAACCACGCCAGCAAAACCGATGATGGTGCCGATGCCACTACCGGAAATATCCGCCCGCTCTTGGACACGGGTAACCGCATCAACGCTAGTGGCAACCTCCGGCGCCGAAGGAACGCGGGCCGTCTTTGCGCCGCGACCGGCATCGATATCGCCAAGTGTAGCCCATAGCGTCTCGTCTCCACCGCCAAACGTCAGGACACGCGACCGATTCACCGTGACGCTCTTCTTCACGAAGACGCTGATATCGCCCGGCCCGAGCGCAACGAGGCCTTGCCCGTCCCCGATGGCTGCGCCCAGTGCTGCAACCTGCAATCCACCGCCGGGAGCCAGCACCTCGATGCCGCCGCCGGCCATGGTGCGCAATGTCAGCGACTGGCCGAGCACATCGCCCTTCCAGCCCTCGCCCGGGAACAAGGCCGCGATCGCTGCGTAGCCGCGGTTGTATCCGCCATTGAGCGGCCGGCCCTTGCTGTCGGGCGTCAATTGATCGCGGCCGGCCTCACGCAGCTCCTGCATATAGACGCGATTGACGAAGGCATGGCGAACCAGTTCCGGCAGGCTTTGGAAGCGCGCCCACGCCTCGAGCGGCGACAGGGTCTCGCCCGTCCTCTCTTCGATGAAAGAGACGAGGCCAAATCTGAGCAGCTTGTGCTGGCCGTCGCGCTCCTCGCTCCGATCGGTGAGATAGAGCGGCACCAACGTGCCGTCCGGCAATGTTGTCGTCAAATAGGCCGGCATGGCCGCGACACGCGAGGGATCGAGATAGGCGGCGATGAAAGCATCGTACGATGGCCGCTTGTCCTGCAGGCCTGCCATCACAGAGATCGAGGCGCCCTGCTCCGGTAGCCCTCTGATGTCGGTGCCGACGATCGGCCGGTTATTGCCGTCGAAACTGCGATTGCCGGTCGTGGTAATGGACAGAGCCTGTCCGTAGACGTCGCGACCCGTGCTCAGCGTGACTGATCCCGGTCCTTGAACCCGCACGGTGCCGCCGATGATGTCGTTGCCGGCCTCCAGAAGCGAGACGTCAGTTCCACGCACATTTCGCAGTTGATAGTTGATGTCGCGAATATCCGTGCCGGCACGGAACCATGTCTGCTCCGCGGTCATGACCTGCGTCGAGAGTGGATCGCCGTCGTTCCGCAGGAGCACGTTGGAGAGGGTCCCACGACGGGCGTAGATGCGGCTCGGCTCATAGTCCTCGGCGTTGGAGAGCACCGCGGGGTTGCGAATGGTTGCAGGAAGAGACCGTGATCTCCGTGAGTGACCCGTTCGGCAGAAATGGCATTCTGCAGCATGAAGTGGAAGCTGCTTCCGCTTTGCCGCGGATCCTGGAATATGTCGTCGAAAGGCGAGCCCGCGAAAGTGATTACGAGACCGTTGATGCCGTCCACAGGCAGGAACGGAGACGGCATCATCTCCGGAATGGCGCGCGTTTGGGTAATCGAGCCCAGGACGATGTCCCGGTCGGCGAGCAACTGCAGCTCCGGACGCGTGCCCGGCGCGGTGTAGAGCCTCCCGAAGTTGACGATGTCGCCATTCAGCGCGAGCACGTTGGTGATCGCAGGATAGAGATTCGTGGCGAAGAGACCGATCGTACCGTAGTCGGAATCTCCATCGAAAACGTAGCTGAGGTTCAAGTCCTTCGACAGGTATTGACCTTGATTGACGAGTCGAACGTCGCCGCCGATCGATACCAGATTGAGAGCGGTGCGGTTTGTATAGCCGCTCATGATCGCGCTCCGACGAGCGATACCGCCCAATAACAGAGGGTCACCGCTCAGCATCAGCGGATCGAGCACGGTTTGGACGATCAAATCGCCGGCCGTGCGCACACTCAATTCGGCGTCGCCGAGAGCGAAGACAGGGGCGATGTTGTAGATTCCGGCGACGCGTCCGCTGATGGTTACGGATCGCCCGGTCGCAGTCTCTCCCGCGGTGACCGTGCCTGTGCCACGGCCGACATAGTAGTAGCCAGCGCGGAGCGCGCCTTCGACGTCGACAGTCAGTGCACCGCCATTGCGCATTTCCAACGATTTGGCCTCGCCGCTCGTGCGACCGCCGCGTACCCGACCGTTGGTCGGGAGAGCCACGAGAATATTGTCGAGATCGCCTCCGGCGAAGACCGAGACATTGCCGCCGCCGAGCGCGCCAACGCCTTGCGCAAAGTTTGCGTAGTCAATCCACCAGGAGCTCTGCTCGCCCGGACGGAAGACATAGTCTTGATCCGTGCCGCCGACGTGCTTGAGCCATTCAACGAAGAGCTGGTTGTCCTTCGGGTTGGCCGGAAGCGCCGACGAAATGCTGCCTCCCGCGGCGATCGTAAGGTGTCCACCCTCGATTCCGTAGGTCGCCGCTGAGGGCGCAGTGAAGTTGTCCCAGGTCGTCGTATCTTTGCGCCCCGCAGTGTAGACGACCGATTGATAGTGAGCGAGGTCGAGGTTGCGCCCGGCGCGGAGATCGATATCGCCGGTGCCGGTGCGCACCAGTATGCCACTGCTGCTGTTACCTACCGTGATCGTGCCAGAATTGCTGCCGAGACCGGCGAGCGGCATCGTGGTGATCGCCGACGCCGAGCCGAGATCGGCCCCCGCGACGAGGCGAAGATTCCAGGATGCGGCATCCTGCAACACCCCGGACCGGTCGGCCCGATCGAAGCCGTCACTGAGGTTGCCGTTGATGATCAGATTGCCGGCAGCGCGGAGCGTCAACGTGCCCTCACGCTGTGAAGCTCCAAAGTCGGCGAACAGGTTCCAGTCCTGGTCGATCAACAGGTCGCCGGTGCTGCGAATCTCGATCCCGGACATGAGCTCGATGCCGCGTGAGCTGAGCCCCAAGGCAGCCGCGATAGCACCAGCATGGGTACCGAACGTGTGGGCATCGTCAACCGCCTGGACCTGAACCGCGCTGGTGGCCGCACCGGTATAGACGCTCACGCCCTCGAGCACCGCCGAGCGAGCGCCGATGATATGGGCCGCTAAAGCATCGACGGCGATGCCATCGTGGCCTGCGTTCTGCAGCGCGCGGAAGCGCACCCGGCCGGCCTCGCCGCCCGCGACATCGATCGCGCCGCCGCGGACATCGAGCCTTCCGCCCGCCGCCTCGAGCGTTACTCGGCCAGAGCCAAGTGTGGCGTCGGTCGCACCGGCAAGAAGATGGGCAGAGCTCTCCATCACCAAGCCATTGCCGCCCGAGATCAAGATATTGCCGCCATACGTCGCGCGTGCATCAACGGTGCCGGCGATCGTCACCCGTCCCCGGTCGGCCGCAAGTTGAAAGTCCTCGACTTGCGTCATGCCGGAAACGACGACATCGCCGGATCGGATGCGAAATTGGCGCGAGCGGGTGAAGCCCGCCGCGTTAAGGCGGTCGGCGAAAGCTGCAAAACCCGGCAACTCGGCGATGTCGAGCACGAATGTGCCGCCCTTCCCGTTCGCTCCGGCCTGCGCGGCGACCGCGCCATCGAGCACAACCGTGCCGCCACCAGATGCCGTCGCCGCAAGACTGCCGGCATTGCCACCGCCAGCGTGCGCAGCCAGATTCAAGATCGCGCCAGAGCCAACGACAACATTGCCGCCGTCGACGGCGGTCAGGCTGATGCGTCCGGCATCGCCATAGGCGCTGACGTCGAAGAATTGCTTGGCGAAGCCGCCGACATCGATCACCGCGCCGTTGGACAACGTCACGCCACCTGCGCCGGCCGTCAGTTCGACCGCGCCGCCGAGCGCGGCAATGCGGGTCGCGACCTCAATCGTCTGGCCGCGGAGCGTAAGCCGGGTGCCGAGGCTCTCCTCGAGACTCGTCGATGCCGTGCCGGCTCCCGCGAGCCGTAGCATGCCGCCCGTGATCAACGACTGCGCAGCGCCGCTGCGCCCGGTCAGCAAGGGGGTGTCGATCGTCAGCGCTGCCATGCCGGTGTCGATCCCGCCATTGCCCTGCCCTGTGATCTGGCGACGTCCCGCCATCACGACATGATCGAAACCGGAGATCGTTTTCGTTCCGGCCCCGAGAATGAGCTGGTCCGCGGCCAGCGTCAGCGTGCCCGATCCAGTGCCCGCAGTCGCCGTTCCTCCACCGCTGTTGATGAGCGCGATCGAGCCGCCGGACACCTCGATGTCCTTGGCGCCATATCCTACGAGGCCGGCGCCATCGAAGGTCACCGAGGCAAGTCCGGCGCCGCTCAGGTTGAACGAGGAATAGAAATCGAGTGTCGTATAGCTGCGGAGCGTCAGGCTCTCGGCGCGATTCAGTTGCTTTAAGGATTCGAGAGACAGGACGAGGCCGTTGGTGCCACCGCCGAAGCCGATCCGGCCCGACGCGACGGACAGCGAGGCCGCTGACAGCAGCGCGCTTCCGGCAAGCTCTGTCGTCTGCGTCGCATCGATCAGGAGCGCACCGTCAGCCGTAAGGCGAACGCCTTCGCCGACCCGCACCGTGCCACCGATCGTCGTATCCACATTCTCGCGGATCACCTGGACGGCATCACCGTTCGACACGCGGATCAGCGCGCCATAGTCCTTGGAGGGCGCCACCATGACGTCGTCGGCCGGGTTGCCGTCGTCCCAACCGTCGGGATCCTCGTAACGCGCCGCCACCTGCGGCTTCATGATGAGATTGCCAGCGCCGCGCGTCGCCGTCCCCTCCGCCCTGATCACGCTGCCGGCGCCGATGTCGACGAGCCCGCTCGCCGCAAGGATAATCTCCGGCCCGATGAGCGCCGAACCGGAGTCGTTCCGGACCAGGATATCGCTCGCGGTCACGTCGAGACGCAAGCCGAGGGGATCTCCTGTGCGCATGCCGCCGACCAACAGACTCCCAGCGCCGAACCTGGACAGGCTCGCGGAATCGATGACCAGGTAACCATTGGCGCGCAGATCCGAGCGGTCTACGCCTGCGCCAACGATCGCAATCTTGGTTCCGGCGATGTCGATAAGAGAACCGCGGCCCCCTTCCGGCGTCTGCGCTTGCAGGCTGCCGTCGAGGATCAGTTGCTGCGTCGCCTTGAACACGACGGCGCCGCCATCCAGCGGCAGCCGCGGCGTCATCACATTGAGCCCGGTCAAGCGATATTGTGTGAGCTTGAATGCATCGGAGACAAAGAAGGTGTTGGCGAAGGCCTCGTTGTACTCGGTGTACTGGCGCAACTGCGTGCCCGTCATCACCCGCCAGACTGACGAGAGCTGATCCTCGCTGCCTAGCAACGCATCGCCGCGCCGACCGCTCATCATGACCGATCCGTCGGCAAGGCTCACAGGCCTCGCCAGCGGCGTGGTCGTCGCCGTGGAGACAAGCGAGAGGAGATAAGCGCCGGGCAACGCCGCGTAGCTCGCCGGCAGCAGCGTGTACCAGCCGGCAGCAAGACCGTTGCCACCGGCGAGCCAGACCCGCTCGCCAACCGCACCGCGCGGCGACGCGCCATTGAAGCCGGGGACCACCGCGTAGCTGTTGGCCGACGCCAGGATGTCGTGCGAACCGCCGGGCCCAGGCACGAATTCGCGCGCATAGAGGTCGCCGCCGCCGCGGATATCGATGACCGACCCCGCCCGGCTCTCGACAACCGGGGCTTCAAGCGAAATCCGCTTCTCGGGAGGCGAGGTCAGAACACCGTCGGCGCCCACCGCACCTGGCTTGGTCGGATCGAGCCAGTTCTCTCCGTTGGACAGACTTCCATATGGCACGGTGAGCCCAGCACCCGACACCGATGTCACACTGCCGGCACCGAGGATCAGACGCTCGCTTGCTTTTAGCGTTATCTGCCCGAACGGCGCTCGAAGCACACCGTTCTGTTCGATGACAGGCGCCGCCAGAGTCAAACTGCCGCCGGCCGACAACGGCGGAGCGACCACGTCCTTCCGCTCGACCGTTATCCGATCGGATGCTTTGATTGTCGCCTTGGTGCCCGTCGCCGGATAGACCTGCCCGGCTCTCAAAACCAACGCTCCATCGACATCGAGAACAGAGAGCGGCGGGATGCTGGCGTCGAACGGTGCATTGAGCCGCAACTCGGATGTATCAAAGACCGTTTCCGCGAAGCCGCGGATATTCATCTCACTGTTCACGTCGATCACGGATGCGACCAATGTGAGCCCGCCTTCGCGCCTGGTGCTGGACTGTCCGGTTCCAGTCAATGACATGTATGGCGCGATCAGGCTGGAGCGGCCGCCGTTGAGATTGACGAGCGGTGCCGAAATCTGAAGAGAACGATCCGCTTTGACGACCGCATTGTCGAGCTTGATGCTTGCTGCCGTCGTCAGCGACACGTCGGCGAAAGAGCCAGACGCCAGCACACCCGGTCGAACGTAAGCATTGCGAACCTGCACAGTGGACGGGAAAATCGCAAGCAAGTCCGTCCCGACCGTATCCCGGAGTTCTTGAATGGTCGCGTCGGTCCAGCCGTAATTTCTCGGATCAACACCGCTACTGCTTGCCGCCGGCGCGGAGGTGATGATGATGTTTCCACCGGTCCCGGCCTCGATCATTTCCTTTGAAATGAGCCATGAGCCCGATGCCGGAATCCCCAGATCGCGGGCAATTCGCGCAAGGTCGAACCCGATCACGTCGAGCGGGTTGTTGTCGCACGCACCGTTGGCCACATATCCCCAGCAGTCGGGATCGAGTTGTCCGAGCCCCGCATCGTTCTTGATCGCCTCGATCGGATTGAAGCCGCCCGAGACCTCCGCGTTTATCGAGATCTTGCCGTTAACCGCACCAGGGCCGCCCGCCTTGGCGACCAGACGACCTGCAATCACACCCCATTGCAGCGTGAGGGAGATCGAACCGCCGTTGCTATCGATGCGGGAGTCGAGGTTGCTGTGCTGGAGGCCGCCATTCGGCACCGTGAGAATACCGCTCGCACCCGAGACATCGATGAGTGAACCGGCATCGAGGTTCACCACGGCGCCGCTGATGCCCACTGAACCGCCAGCACGAACATCGACGACCGGAGGGAGATTGCCGTTCTTGACCAGCGTCGATACGCCACGCGCCAGCAATTCGGCGCCATCAGCGAGCATAACGTCGCCATTGTTCGCCGAAAGCTGGATCGTTCCTGCAGGAGCATCCAGCGTGCCTTTGACCACAACCTTGCCGCCGGTTTCGGAGGTCGCAAGAGAAATGGTGCCACCGATGTCAGTCCTGACGACGGCGCCAGCTCCGACTGTGACATTGGTTCCGCCTGCCAGATTGAGAGCGTTGGGCTTGCGTTCGACCCGCTCGTAGACAGGCAGGACGGCAAGCGCTCCGAGAGCCGCAATGGACGTCCCCGTTTCGGCAGCGAATGCCTTTTTGGTATCGATCACCAGGTTGGAGACGCGATGCTCGATGTTCGCCCCATCGGCAACCGTAATCGAGCCTTGCGTCGTGATCGCCAGCGAACGGAAGCCGCGATCACCTAAAAGAGAATCGTTCAGATGGAAGGCGGCGGCATTTGTGCCGGCGCCGCCCAATTCTACATCGGAGTTCGTAATGAGCTCCAGTTCGCCGCCCGAGCCCGCCGCATAGCCGCGAAGATCGATATTCGACAGCATATCGGCATCGGCAATTCCTAGCCTGATACGTCCCGCGTCACCGGCCGTGATGCTGGGCTTGCTGCCACCGCTGAGCCTTGCCCCACCCGAAACGTCGATAACAGCGCCTTGCTTGAAGTCTCCGGCGACCTGAACCGTACCGCCATTGATCTTCCGGAAGAGCGGCGCTGCCGGGTTCAAGAGTTCATTGATCCACTGTCCGCTGACGTCGATGCGCGAATTTGCCCCGAAAGTGCTGTGCTGGCCGACAAACCAAATATCGCCGCCGGCGATACGGATCGTCCCGTCGACAGTGAACGTGGTCGGCAGGTTGTTCGGCACGTTGGAGATAACGTTCAGTTTGGCGCCGGGCAACAGTTCGAGCGCTTCGCCTTCACCGAGCGTGAAACCCTTGGCGACATAGAACTCGAAGGAACCCATGCCGGACTGGGCGAGCACGGCGGGGTCAAGGTAAGTGACTTTGTCGCGATGCGGATTGGCCGAATTCGGATCGTACCAGATGGTGTCGAGCGCGCTCGAGACGTTGAAATCATCAGCCAGGCGAACCGGATCGCTCGCAATGATGAGCTCGCCGGGTAGCCACAACCGGGCCGGATCGCTGTTGGCGCCAATCTTTAACGTACCAGCCTTCGCTGGATTACCGAGCGCCGCCTGGCGCTCGCCGACAACCACGCCGCCCCAATAGCTACCTTCGAGAACGAGTGCTTCGGCTGCAAAGAGTTGAATCTCACCGGCGTCACGCCCCTCGGTGTATCCCTTCTCGAATGTGCGCGCTGATTTGCCGAGCGGGTTGGTCCACGTTTCGCTGATGCCCCACCGGTCATGGCGACGGGTAAAGCCCCCCGCTACCGCTGTGTAGAGCTGGTCGGGAAAGGCGTCGCCAATATTGTAGACTCGTCCATCGGCGCCGAGCAGCTTGGTGGTGGTGTTCCAACCATCCGTATAGCGCACCGACCCACCCGAGACGTCGAGCAATGAGCCCTCGCGGGTAATGATCGAACCGCTGGATTTTATGACGATCGAGCCGGCCTTGGTGGAGAGTTCGGCAAGGTCCGTCTTACCCACACCGACCCAGGACGAGACATCAGCCAAAGGTGTGCCGACCCAACGCCCGGGCTGGCCGTCGATCCAATTGACCTCGGCCATGGGCCCGCTGGTGAAGGTACCCGACCGCCGTCGATCGACGATCACTTTGAGGCCGCGCAACCAGGAATCACGATAGAGCGGCGTATCGCGCAGCTCGTTTATGTAGAGCTGGGCCTCGACGAAGTTACGGTCCATCGACACCGCAATGTCCTGCAGGCCCGCAACGCTCAAATAGGCATCTTCGCCGATGTAAACGCGGCTGCCGTCGCGAACGGTCGGCTCACCGGAGATCGGCTCTTCCCCCGAAAGCGGCGAGGTGCTTGCCACGATGCTGATCTTGCCCGCCGGAACGATCACGCTTGCGCCTGCCTTCACATCTATCAGATTTCCGCGCAACTCGACGCGGCCGGGCTGATAACGTGTCTTGAGTGATGTCTGCTCGATCTCTTCGACGTCGCTCAGGTCGGGTGTCGCCATGGTGACGCTGTTCTTGCCCAGGGTCAGACTTCCGGTCGACCAGTATTGCAGGGGCGAACCGCTGAACGAGCTACCGTTCGCCATCATGCCTTGATCCCAGGCGAGCAGCCGGATCGAGCCATCACGATTGTTCAGCTTTGTAGTCGCGAAAAGCGCGCCGTCCTGTACGATCTCGCGAGCCATGATGGTAATATTCCCACGGTCGCTTTGGACCACACCGTCATTGGCGACGCGGTAGCCGACCGAAGCCGCCCTCGCCGCCATTTCGGGGAAGACGATGTCGCGCAAATCCCGCGCGAAGACGTTGGCCGGAGCTAGCGGATCGGTCGCGGCCTGCATCGCATAATAGTCGAACAGCCAGCGCATCGGGGACGATACGGCGACGTCCAGACCGCGTACGCCCGTTTGACTGCTCAAGAGATAGATCTGCTCACCGGCAGCCATGATCACTTGACCATCCGGGGCCGAGATTTGGCCGGAATTGATCACTTTCGGCGCGAACAGCATGACCTTGCCGGCGCTCGCGGTCTCAATCCGAGCGCCGGCCTCAACACTCACGTTGCCCGGCGCCGCGCCGATCACCGCGCCCGGAACCTGACTGGGGTCGTTGACGGAGACCAATTGGTTCGGCTGTTGTTGCCCCAGATAACCGAACTGGGGCTTGTAGACGTAGGTGTTGCCGCCGCTCGCGTCGGTACCGTAAAGCTGCTTGTTGATACCGGCCAGGAACTGCTCATTGGACAAGGCCAGCGAAGAAGCAACGAGCGCCCCCACATTCACCTGGCTCGCGCCGCCGAAGACGACGCCGTTCCGATTGATAATGTAGACTTGGCCTTCGGCCTTGATGGAGCCGAGGATTCTGCTCGGTGCCTCCGAAGGATCGAGAACGCGGTTGAGCGCGATCCAATCCGACGCATTTGAACCGCCTGCACGCTGGTCGAAATAGAGCTGGGTGCGGCCGCCGACGTTGAAGGTCTTCCACTCGAGGATGGCTTTTTGCTGCGATTGCTTGATCGTGACGTTGGCGTTGCCGGCACTGACGGTCTCGGTCGGGAGCTCCGCTCCCTGCCACAGGTTCGCCCTTGTGGCCACGCCCGGAGCCACCTGAAGACCGCCCGGCCGCAAGCCGTTGGGCACGATATTCGGCGTGGCGTCGAGCTGAACGCGCGCCGCATCGCGAGCAGCCTGCTGGCTTGCCTGCATGGCCTGCACCGCGAGTGTCGCGCGCTGCAAGGCACTCTGCGCGTCACGCGCCGCCTTCGAAGCCTCGAGCTGGGCCGCCTGAGCGGCCGCGACCGCAGCGGCCGTGGGAGACGATGGTTGTCCGCCAAGAGGCCGCGCCATTGCGCTCGGCACCGTCGCAATGAGAGCCAAAGCGCTGACCGTCGCAAACAACTTGGCACGACGTGTTGTGAACTGCGACTTGCGACTGCTCGACGCCATGATCATTCCTCGACGGTTCTTAATCGGTCGGGAACATGCCGTTCAGACGACGCCGCCCGGACATCCAACTGTCGGATGCACGCTGCAAACACGTCTTGAGCCTATCCCCTCAATGTCACCCGGTAAGACCGGCCGAGCAGCGCGTTACTGAACCGCGCCGGAGAAAAAAATTCGAATGAGAGGGAATGTTCTCGTCGCACACGCATTCGGCGTATTCTATGACACAACGACGACACCGCCGGGCAGTTGTGTAATGCGCGCGCCATAAACGTCCTGGATAAGCGCAATGAGATCGTCGATACGGTCGAGCGTAAGCCGAACTTCCACGCGGCGCCGGCCAAGCGCTTCGTTCATGAGCATGATGTGCCCTGGCCGATAGCGGTTGACCTCGCCGATCACTTCTGAAAGTGGGGTTTGACGAAACACCAACTGGCCTTCGCGCCAAGCCAGGACGGCTCCAACATCGGCCGCGACAACGGGCTCCAAAGCGCCTTGGGCATAGGCGATCTGCCGGCCTTCATACAGCGTGACTGAGTTTCCGGAGTAGTCGATCGCCACCGAGCCGCGTTCGCAGGTCACGGTCGCCCGCACACCTTCGCAGCGTACATTGAAATGCGCGTCGACAGCGCGGATGCGGCCGCCTGCTGCCATGATCGTCAGCGGCGCATCGAGCGACTTGCTTGTGACGATGGCCACCTCACCCGACACCAGTTCCAGCGACCCTTCGCTGGCCTCGTGTGGCATGTTGAGGCTCGTACGCGTGTTGAGATCGATCGAGGCGCCCGATTGCAGCGCAATCCGACGTCGCTCGCCTATTGCGGTCCGCAGGTCCGCCCGCAACTCGGAGGCCGACGGCCAAAGGTCAAGCGGCGGCTCCACAACAAAGTAGCCGAGTGCCGCAGCCGCCGCAGATGCCCCCGCGGCAGCCAAAATCGTGCGTCGGTTGAGGACGGCGCGCCGGGGACGTCGCGATGCCGATGCGATGTTGTCCCAGAGCAGGTTCGCTTCCGCGAAGGCTTCAGCGTGCAGTTCGCTGCGCTCGCACCAGCGTTTCAACGCCGCGGCATCGGCCACGGTGGCGCGTCCGGAGGTCAGGAGCACCAGCCATTGCTGTGCTTCTTGTTTAATGGTCGCCCGCATGTCGGGCGGTGTGATCGGATCGTCTTCGCGCATGGCACTTCTAAGACCCTTTTCGGGGACCAGAACTGAACCTGCGATTCAGCTTTCTTTCAAGCCGATTGGAGCAATGCCGCAGCGCATTCAAGAGCTCCTTCTCGACCATCCGGGGAGAAATGCCAAACCGCTCTGCGATCTCCTCGTGCTTCACATTATCCAGCCGCGCGAGAAGCAGAATGGCTTTGCGGCGCGGCGTCAGCTCTTCCAGTGCAGCCCGGAGCATCGCAAGCTCCGCTCGCGCCTCAGCTATGCGCTCTGGATCAAGCGCGCCATCCATCGTGTGACGAATCGCTTCGATCTCAGAAGCGGTGAGTTTCCGATTGTCCTTCTCCCTTTGATCCGCGGCGACATTGAGAGCCATCCGGAACAGATAGGCCTCGGGCTGCTGCACCAAGCCGACATCGTCTATGCGCGCTATTCGCAGCCAGGTTTCATGCAGCACCTCGGTCGCCAACGCGTCCGAGCCAAGCCTCCAGCGAAGACGTTCGCGAAACCGTTGGTAGCTTGCTTCGAAAACCTTCATCATTCGTGCTCGCGCGCCGGTCATGGTCGTGCCCCCGCGGAGCGAGAGCAACCACCATTCGACGATGCGGCGCGCAGGATTATCGTGATCGGTTGCGGCAAATCCCGTGGCGGGGGCACGACGGTGTCACTCGTAATTCGCGTAGTGATCGCCGCGTCGAGGCTTTCATTGCCGGTCGAACCAAGGAGATGCAGGGCCCGTATCCGCCCGCTCTCTTCGATCCACACTTGAAATGCAGCGCGGTAAGTGCCAAGCCGCGTGTCATCATTACGGCACAACGCGCGCTCGACGGAATTCTGAAGCTCGGCAAAATAGGCACTCTCGTCAGAGCGATGCGTCGATTGCGATCCCGGGATGCCGACTGTTGGATTCGGCGGCGGCGGGCCCACGGTGAAAGCGTTGGCACCGACGTAGCGGATCGCAAGGCCTGTTCCGGCAAGAAGCACCTGCAGGGCGTCGGTTGGAGAAAAACGACCTTTGACAGGCGGCGAGTGCAACCCATTCGCCAACTCGCCGTCGATCAGCGCCGTCATGCCTGTCCGATTGGCGAATTCAACCAAGGCGCTGCCGAGCGGCTGCGCGGCCAGATCAAAGTTGATGTGCCGCTCGCGCGCCATCGCCCCGCCGATCGGGGACAGCGCGAGCATCAGCGCCAATCCTTGACTGAGCGGCCGGCAGGTACATGCCCTGCGGACGCGCGCGGTTGCGAGCGCATCTCGCATCAAACGCCCTGCCCCCTTACAAACGCAGCGATCTGCGGCACGGTAGCTAGGTCGGCACCATTACATTTTTATGACGACACGAGCGTCCCCGCACAGCCATCGTTCCGCCGGATCGCCCCTGACCGCCCTGATGCGGCAAGACCGGGCACCGCAACCTGCTGAATCGCGGCGCAGGCCAGCGAAGCTGCCGGCCTTGCTGGTCGAAATGGCGGGCAGCGCGCAGCAGGGGCCGCAGATCGATCGCGTCCCTTTCCGCGACGGTAGGTACGCTCGGTATCGGAACAAATTCCGAGGCCGCACGTCTAGGAAGTGTGTGGGACTAAGCTATTCTTACAGATCTCGATGGTAGCGGGGACGACTCGAACCCAAGAGGCAAACATTCTCGCCTCTAGTCTATCTGGCGGCAAAGGCCAGCATCGACGTCCGGCGGTGCGCGCGCTGAAGAACAGGGTCGCACAATATGCCCAACCGCACCCTGCCCGATTGTCCTTGATCGAACGCTGCTCGGGCCTCGTGGCGATTATAAATGCGAGAAGAGCCGGCCGATTTCTACGCTGAGCTACGCGCAGCTCTCTCGCAAGGAAACAGTGCTTTTGTCTCGCCGGATCTTCGTTCAAATAGAAATGCGAGAACCACGGGAGCAAACGCCGGACTCTCTTCGAGAGACACTGGGTACAAGGCTTGGACAACAGGCTGCAACGCGAGTGTCTCCGGAGGTGACCAACTCATAAGGAGCCACACGAAAGCGCGTGAGACGCTGAACACTCGCTGGTACTAACATTCGCTGCGAGTAACAATGCGGGAACAACAGAATAGCAAAAACGCCTTTTATACCAATGTGTTAGACCATTGGTGCGCTCGGAGGTTACTCGGAATTGTTGTAGTTTCAATCAGTTAGGACGGCGGCCCGGCACGTTTGGTGCGATAAAAACGGGTAAGGTACAATTCGATTAGACAATTTTTTTGGAGGCAAATCGAGGTGGATGTCAGAGGGAAACGTGGAGGAAACCGGCCCACCGCTCCCTCCCCTTTTCCACCGGAACCTAAGCCTGGAGCCATGTGATGCCCATCGACCCAGCCAACGATCCGAATGAGGCCTACGGATCACGCCGGCCGGTGCGGAGTTGTTCGCCGAGAGGGGGCGCCAAGTGAGGCTGCCTGGCGATATCAGGATGTTTGAATATGAACTGCTCACAAAACGGGATTGGGCGCTGGTCGTGGCGGTCAGCGCCCTCGTCCCGCTGCGCCGTCATCGCGTCGTCTGCCGTTACTTCAACAATCGTAAATTCGGTGCCGAATGACTCAGCCATGAACGTCTTAATGCCATGGCCGGCCGCTTGGTTCAAAAACCCAATTAGGACGAAGCTAACGCCGAGGGTTAATTGCGGACACCACCCAATGACGAAAATAAAGCAGCCCGGCCGGGGGTAGACCGAGCTGCCGTTTGCGCGACTGCGCTCACGGTTAAGGGATCGTGTGTGCCAAAGGTCCGTTCCTAACTTGGCGCCAAAGAAACAGGAGCGCGATCAGCCTACGCAGACACAAATCCGTTCTACGGTCAATCTTGCGTTCGAGACTCGGGATTTTCGTCAGTGTCCGGCGGGACGAGCCTGGCGGGCTCGTCGTAGCCCGCGCGGCTGCTGTAAAAGAGCAGAGCCATTAATCCGATACCAAACACCAGAGAAAACAGGATCCCGATTGCCATCGCGAATATCCGAAGGGAGTAACATCTGCTTCTTCAGCCGACGACCAGCCCATGATCGCAAGGACAATCACGGCGCTCAGCAACATCAGTAGGATGCCTACTAAGGCGTAGCCCCCGATCCCCATGGTTCGCGCATTTGACGCCATCTCTCTCCAAAATGATCTCCACCGAGACATCCAAATGCCATTCATACTTGCTTGCCTCGCAGATGGAATTTTCTCCAGGCTCCCGGACAAACAGACTGGGGCTGAAAATTAACGTCCTCTGCCCCAATGTGTTCCAGCCTTGGAACATGAGATGAAGTGCCTTCTTTGCGAGGATAGTGGCTGGGTCTGCGAGAACCACCCGAAGCGGGCGTGGCAGGGTGAGCACGGCTGCGAGTGCGGTGGGCCGGCTCGCCCGGCCCGTTCTGCAATGTCCCGCAGCGCGGCGAAGCTCCGCGCCTTCCGAAGGGGTACTCGACAGCCTTCGACAGAAAGGGCTGGCGACACTGATGCGACACGAGCAGGCTAGTCGTCTGCTCCCGCCCGCCCCAAAGAAAAACCCGGCACTGAGGCCGGGTTATATGTTCGGCATAATTTCGCCAGCGCGAGGCCGGCGGATTTGAATTCATCCGACTCTTAGATTTTCGGCGGACGTCTTGCCCCTGTTGGTCATTTCTTCGTAGCTCACCTTGGTCCCCTCATTGAGACCGCTAAGCCCCGCTTTTTCTACGGCCGAGATGTGCACGAAGACATCCTTGCCGCCTTTGTCGGGTTGAATGAACCCATAACCTTTCGTTGCATTGAACCACTTCACAATACCTGTCGCCACGCCGGCACTCCGTTTTTGAACAATGGAAGTATTCTATGGTGGCCGGATGGGCCGCGGCAAGAAAAACCAACCTGCACCCTGCCCCTTGCAGTTCGGGCCATCAACGCCCCGGCCGAGCTGTCTTTCGCCGGCTCTGGGCCTCGTAATCTCCGCCCGAGGAACGAGTTCTTCTTGCCCCTTCGGCACGGCTGGCGAGGCCACGCGGAACAGTCCATTTGTAGCAACGTTGAACGGTCGCACACAGGATCCACGTGTGTAGTGCCCAAAGGCAGCTCGGTCCGGATTTGTCCCCTGGGCCGGGCTGCTACTATGTGTGCCATTTCATACATGCACCCCGATAGCGTCTCGCTAGGATGCCGGTCCTGGGATTTCAGGGCACCCGTGAGATGAACGCCGTCGGGACGCTGTATTTCGAGCCCGGCGGCGCGATTTCTAAAGGAAGCCCCGACGATCAGCAGGGGTTTGGCAAGCCTCGAATATGAGGAAGATCTCAGACAGATGATACCTCAGCCGTCATGCCCCTCCGCCACTGTGCGGGGCATTCTCGCGTAGAAGACGAGGCAGGCATAGGCACCCTGCTCGTCTCTGACCACGTCCGGCTGAGATCGTTGCCTTGCCCCCTGCTGCCGGCCACTCAAGCATAGCCGTGCGAAGGATATTCAATCGGCCGGTTGAAATTGCTGTTCGTCACCACGGGCGAGCCGTGCGGCTCCGAGAAGGTCAGCACACCGCCGGCAGGCAGGCTGGTTTGGAACCGATGCTTCGTCGCAAAGTTGGAAGCGCGCGCACACGATCACCAACCGTGCTGTGCACTGTCCCCTAGCAGCTCGGTCCGCCCCTGGCCGGGCTGCTTCTTTCGGCCTCCGAGCCTGTAGACGCTTTTCCCCGTCAATCCACAGGGCCTAGCGGCTTGCTCTGGCGGCGCCCGGACGCGATGCTTAGGAGATGGGTACGAAGTCCAGAGAGAGCATTTTTGGCGCATCAGTGCGCGCGGCAGCCGAACAAGCGGCCGAGGCGCGCAAGGGCGCCGACCGGCTCGCTTGCGAAGCCTGGAACAAGCGCATGCTTGCGTTCCAGGGACCGGCGCAGCCCTCGCCTGCCCTCGGCGACGCACTCAATGCCGGCTACACCTATCTCGAGGTGAAGTGCCTCGGATGCGAGACGCACCAGACCGTCGCCCTCGATATCGTCCGCCGGCCGAAGACGACACCGATCCACGAGCTCGAGCGCTACATGCGCTGCAAGTTGTGCTCGGACGAGCGCGGCTATCCCTACAAGCGGAGCCACCTCGTCGCGCTGCGACCGACCAAGATCTCGGCGCAGGATCCCCTCGACCTGGTGGCCGGACGAACGCTAAGGACCCCTGATGTGCAATCTCTACTCCATCACCACCAACCAGGAAGCGATCCGCGCACTGTTCCGGGTCGTCAACCGCTATGTCGGCAACCTGCCGCCGATGCCGGGCGTGTTTCCTGATTATCCGGCCCCCGTGGTGCGCAACGCCGGCGACGGCCGCGAGATGGTGCTGACGCGTTGGGGCATGCCGCCGCCGCGACCGGCGGCCCGCCCGTAACCAACATCCGCAACACGTCCTCGCCGCATTGGCGCGGCTGGCTCAAGCCGGGAGAACCGGTGCCTAGTCCTTTCAACAGCTTCGCCGAATACGCGCCAGAGCCGAACCCGGAAACGAAGAAGAAGGATGTCGTCTCGTTCGCGCTGAACGGTGACCGGCCGCTCACAGCGTTCGCCGGGTCGTCAATTGTGCAGCGCACTCCTGCAAATTTAATGTCATACTGTGCTCAACCGAACCGAGACTTAGGGTCGAATTGTCCAAAATCCCATGTCCGCGCAGGCACTCGCCAACGAAGGACATGAGCCATGAAGGACCACAACGAAAAATTGCACCGACTCCGAGCTGATGCGAACGACTTTGCCCTCATGGGCATGTCCGCGACCGATCCAAGTAAACGCGGGCTGTTTAAGCGTTTGGCTGATGAGCTTGCCATTGAGGCGCTTCAGCTTGAACAGGTCGTGAAAAGGCAAACCGAGCATTTGGGCATAGGCGAGCAGCATGATTTCGTGTCCAAGGCTAGCGCTACGGATAAGCGGCTGTTGACAGGAATCCCGAGCAGCCATCGGTAGAGGATGCCCTCTCGAACATCTCTTTGCTCAGAAAAGCGCAGCCCGCACCGTGCACCCTAAGCGCGCCTCTGTGCCCGGGGGAGGATGCACCATCGGCGCACCTGAGGCGCACGGGCTGGGCAGACAACGGCAATCGCTACAGCGCGTGCCAACGCACGTGAGGGCGCGTTGGGTGCATGGGCGCAGGCATTGCAACGACCACCCCCAATATCAAAGCACGGGCACGAGAGGGCCGCTGCTACATGCGTTAAGTGCCATCGCGAAAAGCAACGACGCGTTGCTCCTCGCTACCGATATTCGGCAGACGCTTGTAAGGCTCCAAAGCCAGACGGCTAACAGCTCGTCTTTCTGGCCTCGGTGACTCGCTCCACTTCCGATCCGAGCAAGCTGAGGAGCGCATTTGTCCCCTCCGCGACCTCGCTCAGGGGCGCAATCGGTCTCAGTGATGAGCGCAGTTTGCTGCTGCGGAAACTTGCCGCAATTTCAGCGCCGGCTACGAGTTCTCGAAGCGAAAGCAAATCCGACATCTTCCGCGCGAGCATGTCCCTATCTGATACCAGTTGCTCGCAAAGCTGTCTGGCAGTGCGTATTGAAATGCGCATACGAGCCGCCTCCTCTTGGAAGAAGCGGAAACGTGACACGGCCGGGAAAGTTCGGCATTTACTTAATTGTATTTAAAGTTTTTTTATATATTATTTATTTTCACATTTAATGTCAGTCAGAAAGAAGGGAGACGTCAAACCCGGCTTTGGCGTTGCAGCCGCGATTTTGGCCCTCGCTCTGACAACCTTCATCCCGCCTGCGCAGGCCTGCAACGACAGGGGTAATTGCGCAAACGCGCCGGGGCAGAACAAGAACGTCAACGGAGCCCCCGGGCCGATCGCTGGTGCAGGTCTCCTAATTCTCGCCGTTGGCTACGGCGTCTATTGGCTGATCAGGCGCCGTCGTAGGCGAACAGACATTCAACGATAAAGGCTGTGCGCCCAAGCACGCCTCGAACCTGCAACATCGGTCTCGCGGGTTTTTTCTGCACGCAAGCTCATTGCCGCAGTAGGCACATCGGTGCTTCTTGACGATCGATAGTGCGTAAACGCCTGGCTCGTCGCCAGCAACACTGCGGCAAAGGCAACAACCAAGGCAAGTTGAAGCGTATCTTCCATCGTCATCACACTGGAATCCTCCCCGCTCATGGAACGAAATCAGCAACGCCTCCGTTCCTGAACTCGGGAAAGAGATGCAATCGAGTTGGATTTGGGACGCTCGCGCTAATGGAATGCTGCCGGCTGTGCACGAGAGCGGGCTTAGGTGACGCTGAGGGCGGCCATCTTATGGCCTCCCTTCGTGTCCTGAGCGCAACCAGGACTACGGTCCGAGTTCCGGACGTCGCGTGACGCCTAAGCTCGCGATTTCGTTCCTACTTCGGCGCGCGTCAATCAGCGTAGCGAGGTGCAATGCCCCATGTGTTTCCCCACGGAATCCCGGGAGTTCGACATGAAAAGCTACCTGCAAAATCCTAAGCACTGGCGCGACCGCGCGGAAGAAACCAGAGCCAAGGCAGATGAGTTTTGCGCAGCCCAGCAGAGAAGCAGCGGTTGCTCCGGGTTGCAAACGAATATGACCGGCTAGCAGATCGGGCAGCAGAATGGCACCGTTCGGCCGAATTACTGTAAGCATCCGGTGAGAGCCGCGTAGGGGTCACTCAGGCTGCTTGATTGACTTGCTTATTTCGGTCGCGCCAATTCC
>NZ_JBVBEF010000026.1:0-87129 GCF_055456055.1 Bradyrhizobium sp. LeoB3 | reverse complement strand
AAGCAATCCATCTCTCCCCACGCGGCGGCATGGATTGCTTCGCTGCGCTCGCAATGACAGTGAGGTCCGGAGATCGGCACAGCCATAGGCCTGCCTTTGCGGAACCATCGCAATAGATTTACCTTTCCCGCGAACCCGCCGCGTGCGATAGGCGCGGCCAAGCGGCCAATAAGAAACTCGCGGAGACCTCGAACATGACAACATCGGAGCCATCGAAGGCGATGGAAGTCGCTGAAATCCACGACACCAGCCTGCTCGCCTTCTACCGCGACATGAACCTGCAGGAGCGGCGCACCTTCTGGGCCTGCGCCTCGGGCTGGGCGCTCGACGGCATGGATTTCATGATCTATCCGCTGGTGATCGGCACCATCATCACGCTGTGGAAGGTCGATGCCGGCACCGCCGGCCTTGCGGGCACGGTGACGCTGCTCTCGTCGGCCATCGGCGGCTGGCTCGGCGGCTATCTCGCCGACCGCATCGGCCGCGTCAGGACGCTGCAGCTCACCATTCTCTGGTTCTCGTTCTTCTCGCTGGTCTGCGCGGTCGCGCAGAACTTCGATCAGCTCCTGATCGCGCGGGCAATCCTGGGCCTGGGCTTCGGCGGAGAATGGGCTGCGGGCGCGGTGCTGATGGGCGAAGCGATCCGGCCGCAATATCGCGGGCGCGCGGTCGGCTCGGTGCAATCAGGCTGGGCTGTCGGCTGGGGTCTTGCGGTGCTCGCGCAGGCGATCCTGTTCTCGATCCTGCCGGCGGAAATCGCATGGCGCTGGATGTTCGTGATCGGCGCGCTGCCGGCGCTCCTGGTGTTCTATCTGCGCCGCTACGTCACCGAGCCCGAGATCGCCGCTGCCACGCGCCAAAAGCAGCAGGCCGCGGGCGACCGGCCGTCGCTGTGGGAGATCTTCCACGGACCGATCCTGAAGACGACCATCCTGGCGTCGCTGGCGGCGACGGGCTGCCAAGGCGGCTACTACGCCATCACGTTCTGGGTGCCACGCTTCCTCACCACGGAGCGTCACCTTTCGATCGTCACCTCGACCGGCTATCTCGCCGCGCTGATCATCGGCTCGTTCATCGGCTATCTTGTCGGCGCCTGGCTCGCCGATCGTATCGGCCGTCGGAACCTGTTCCTGACCTTCTCGCTCGGCGCCATCGCCGTCGTGCTGGTCTATACGCAAGTGGAGATCAGCAACGAATTGCTGTGGGTGCTGGGCTTTCCACTCGGCTTCTTCGCGTCAGGCTATTTCTCCGGCATGGGCGCGTTCCTGACCGAGCTCTATCCGACGCGGCTGCGCGGCTCCGGACAGGGCTTCTGCTATAATTTTGGCCGCGGCATTGGCGCGCTGTTCCCGTTTCTTGTCGGCGCGCTCTCGACCACGACCTCGCTCGCCAACGCGATCGCGATTTTCGCGGTCGCCGCTTACGCTGTATTCTTCCTGGCCGCCTACGCGCTGCCGGAGACGCGCGGACGAGTGTTGCATGCTGAGGGATAAATAACACGGGAGGGTTCGGATGACGTCGCTCAAGGGCAAGACACTGTTCATCACCGGTGCGAGCCGCGGCATCGGGCTCGCGATGGCGCTACGGGCGGCACGCGATGGCGCCAATATCGCGATCGCCGCCAAGACCACCGAGCCGCATCCGAAACTCAAGGGCACGATCTATACCGCCGCAGACGAGATCCGTGCCGCCGGCGGCAAGGCGCTGCCTGTTATCTGCGATATCAGGGACGAGGCGCAGGTGATCACGGCGATCGACAAGACGGTCGCGGAATTCGGCGGCATCGACATCTGCGTCAACAATGCCAGCGCGATCGGCCTGACCACCTCGCAGGCCACCGACATGAAGCGGTTCGACCTGATGATGGGCATTAACACGCGCGGCACCTTCATGGTGTCGAAATACTGCATCCCACATTTGAAGAAAGCGGCGAACCCGCACATTTTGATGCTGTCGCCACCGCTCGAGATGAAGACAAAGTGGTTCGAGAACTCGACCGCCTACACGATGGCGAAATACGGCATGAGCATGTGCGTGCTGGGGCTGTCGGGCGAATTGCGATCGGCTGGTGTCGCGGTCAACGCGCTGTGGCCGCGTACGACGATCGCGACCGCCGCGGTCGGCAATCTCCTCGGCGGCGACGCCATGATGCGCGCCAGCCGCACGCCCGAGATCATGGGCGATGCCGCGCATGTCATCCTGACCAAACCGGCACGCGAATTCACCGGGCAGTTCTGCATTGACGACAAGGTGCTCTATGACAGCGGCGTGCGCGATTTCGAGCGCTACCGCGTCGATCCGTCGCGGCCGCTGATGTCCGACTTCTTCGTGCCCGACGACGACGTGCCGCCGCCCGGCGTCACCGTTCAACCGCTGCCCTCCGTTGGCGAAGCGCAGAAGTCGCGGTAAGACTCAACGACACGATCGCGGGGCTCTCCCTCCCTCTCCCCGTTCTTCACGGGGAGAGGGGCGGTGTGAGGGGCTGTCTCCGCACGCACGGTGATAGGTGGACTCGCGGAGAGCCCCCTCACCCGGAATTCAAGCTCCGCTTGAATTCCGACCTCTCCCTGTAAGCGGGGCGAGGTAGAGTACCACTCAGCTTCAGCGCGGAGGAATTTGTGGGCTGGCAGAAATGGATCGCGGCAGCAATCGCGTTCGCCGCCGCGGTGGCGGTTGCCGCCTACTTCCGTCCTGATCGGGCCGTTCGTGTCGCGACGGGCGTGGTCGCACACAATGTCTGTTCCAAAGTGTTCGTCTCTGGCCTCGATCCGGAGACGGTGTTTTCGGAAACGATCGATCGGGCCGGCATCCGCAGACTGCGTCCGCTGCTCCGCTTTGCGCTCGACCGCACCGGCAAGACCGTCGATGCGTCGGTTGTGGGATGGCTGACAAGCCGCGCCGCCTTTCACGACGGGCTCGGTTGCGTGCTGCTACACGGTAGAAAAGCGCCTTATGTGCTCAAGAGCGATATCGACGCGCTGAAGGTGGCAAAAGCGCCGCCGCTGCTTGAGGAGATCGGGGGCCCTGAACCTGTCGAGCCTTCGGACCCAGCGCTAAAAGCGGCACTCGATCATGCCTTCGAGGAGCCGGCGGAGCCGCCACTCCGGCGCACCAAAGCGGTGGTGGTCGTCCATAACGGCAAGATCATCGCCGAGCGCTATGCCGATGGCATCAGCGTCGACACGCCGCTGCTTGGTTTTTCCCTGACCAAGTCGGTGATCAATGCGCTGATCGGAATCCTGACGCAACAAGGCCTGGTCACGCCGTCGATGCCGGCGCCGATTTCGGAATGGCGCGGCAGGAATGATCCGCGTCGCGAGATCGAGGTCGAGCACCTCATGCGCATGACCACGGGGCTGGCGCTGGACGAGACCAATTCGGGCTTCGATCCCTCCAGCCAGATGGTCTACCTGCGTGACGACATGGCGGGCTTTGCGGTGAAGGCGCCGCTGATGGCGCCACCCGGCACGCGTTGGCATTATTCGAGTCCCTCGACGCAACTGTTGGCGCGGATCATCCGCGATGCCGTCGGCGGGCCCGAACAGACGCTCGCCTTTGCCTGGCGCGAATTGTTCAACCCGCTCGGCATGCGCAGCGTTACGCTGGAATTCGACGGCAGCGGCACCCTGCAGGGCACTGCCTACATGCTGGCGAGCGCCCGGGACTGGGCCCGCTTCGGGCTGCTCTATCTCAATGACGGCGTGGTCGGCGGCAAGCGGCTGCTGCACGAAGACTGGGTGGACTTTTCCGCCGCCCCAACCCTGAAGACCGACTATGGCGCGGGCTTCTGGACCAACCGCGGCGAACACCGGAATGCCAAGGCCCGCGTCGCGCTCGGCATTCCCCGCGACGCCTTCTTTGCCTCTGGTGATCTCGGCCAGCGCATCGTCATCATGCCGACGCAGCACCTCGTCGTTGTCCGCCTCGGCAACAGCGTTGATCGGACCGGCGACATGCGCGGATTGGCGCGGCTGGTGAAAGAGGTGATCGCGGCGGTGGAACGCTAGTGGCGATCGTCATTGCGAGCGAAGCGAAGCAATCCATGCCTCCACGTGTGCGGAAAGATGGATTGCTTCGTCGCTTCGCTCCTCGCAATGACGGCGGATCGCGTGGCGTTCACCGCCCCACCTGATACGGCCCGCCCTTCTCCAGCGCGCGGGCGTAGGCCGGGCGCGCGTGAATGCGTTCGAGAAAGGCCATGCACTTCCGGTGCCCCTCCTCCAGCCCGGCGCGCGCGGAAGCTGCTTCCAGCGGAAAGCTCATCTGGATGTCGGCGGCGCTGAACTCATTGCCTGCGAACCACTCGCTCTTGCCGAGCTCCGCCTCCCAGAACGCCATGTGCTGCTTGAGCTGCGGATTGACCAGCGCCGTCAGCACCTGGTTGGAGACCTTGCGCACGAGCGGGCGCAGCAAGGAGGGCGCGCGTTTCGGCATTGTCGTGAACAGCAGTTTCAACAGCAGCGGCGGCATCGCCGAGCCTTCGGCATAATGCAGCCAATAGGTGTAACGTAGCCGTTCCGGCGTCTCGGCCGCCGGGATCAGGCGTCCCTGGCCATAGGCGCCGAGGATGTATTCGATGATCGCGCCCGATTCCGCGATCGTGTTGCCCTTGTCGGTGATGACCGGCGACTTGCCGAGCGGATGGACGACCAGAAGCTCCTTCGGCGCGCGCATGTCCGGCTGGCGCTGATAGCGCACGATCTCATAGGGCACGCCGAGCTCTTCGAGCAGCCAGAGCACCCGTTGCGAGCGCGAATTGTTGAGGTGATGAACGGTCAGCACGGCGTCCCCCGGAATTCGAAAAACTTACCGGGCGTTCCGTATCAGGCAATCGCCAGATTCGCGATTGGCCGAGCGGCCAAATTATTTACCCGGGTGATATTGACACCTGAATTATACCCGGGCATAAATTACTGAACACAGATTAACCAGATGTCTCCGATGAATCAGACCTTTACAGCCTTCGAAGGCCAGCGGCGCCTCGCCGCCGGGCCCCTGCCGGAAGTCGCGCTGGCGGTCAAACGGGCCGGCCAGAGCGCCGAGTCGATTGCGATCTTCTGCGACGGGACCGGACGCGCCCTCGATCTGGACCTTCGCGGCAGCGATGACGAGATCCTGGCACGGCTGCCAACAACGGCTCCGCCAGGTGAAGCGCCGGAGCTGGCGCCGAGCGAGCCGCGTGGCCGCGGCCGGCCGAAACTCGGCGTGGTCGCGCGCGAGGTGACGCTGTTGCCGCGCCATTGGGAATGGCTCAACGCGCAGCCCGGCGGCGCCTCGGTCGCGCTCCGCAAGCTCGTGGACGAAGCCCGGCGCAGCAGCGGCGACCGCGACCGTCAGCGCGCCGCGCGCGATGCCGCCTATCATTTCATGTCGGCGATGGCCGGCAACCTGCCGAAATTCGAGGAGGCCTCGCGCGCCCTGTTCGCGGACGACCGCCGCCGCTTTGTCAGCGAGATCGCCGACTGGCCGCCGGACATTCGCGACCACGTCGTCAAGCTCGCCTACAGCGACCGCGCGGATTAGCGCGTGGAACTAAGCCACAACGGAGGTGCACCTCCTCTCCCGCTTGTGGGAGAGGGTTGGGGTGAGGGTGTCTCCGCGGCGGGATTCTTTAGGTGGTGAGAACCCTCACCCGGATCGCATCTAACGATGCGATCCGACCTTCCCCGCAAGCGGGGGAGGTGAACTCGCGGCACGACCGATTCAATCAACGACCTATCACATTTCAACAGGTACCCTTTCCATGTCCAAGCCGCCGCTCTGGAGGACTTTTCTCGCCTTCCTGCTGCCGATGATGCTGAGCAACATCCTGCAGGCGCTGTTCGGCACCATCAACAACATCTATCTGGGACAGATGATCGGGGTCGAGGCACTCGCAGCGGTCTCGGTGTTCTTCCCGGTGATGTTCTTCCTGATCGCTTTCGTGATGGGCTTGAGCTCGGGCGCGACCGTGCTGGTCGGCCAAGCCTTCGGCGCCGGCCAAGTCGACAAGGTCAAGGCGGTGGCCGGCACCACGCTGACGGTCGCGCTGCTGCTGGCCAGTGGCATCGCGCTGTTCGGATTGTTGTTCACGCGCGATCTCCTGGTCGCGCTCGCCACGCCGGCCGATATCCTCGATGCCGCCACCTCCTACGCGCAGACCATGATGGTCACGATGCCGCTCACCTTCGCCTTCATCCTGGCCAGTTCGATGCTGCGTGGTGTCGGCGACACGCTCACGCCGCTGTTCGCGCTCGCGATTTCGACCGTCATCGGCCTCGTGGTGACGCCGGCGCTGATCCGCGGCTGGCTTGGCCTGCCGCATCTCGGCGTCGCCAGCGCGGCCTGGGCCTCGGCGGTATCGAGCCTGCTGACACTGGTGTGGCTCAACCTCTATCTGTGGCGACGACGCCATGCGCTGGCTTTCGATGCCGCGTTCCTGCGCGCGATGCGGCCGGACGGCAGGTTGCTGCGAACCGTGTTGCGGCTCGGCATTCCCGCAGCGCTCGGCATGGTCGTGATGTCGCTTGCCGAGCTGGTGCTGCTCGGCCTCGTCAACGGTTTCGGCTCCAACGCCACGGCGGCGTATGGCGCCGTCAACCAGGTCTTGAGCTATGTGCAGTTTCCCGCGCTGTCGATCGCGATCGCGGTCTCGATCTTCGGCGCGCAGGCGATCGGCCGTGGCGAGGCCAGCCAGATCGGCGCGATCGTCGGCACCGGGTTGAAGATGAATCTGGTCCTGACCGGCGGACTGGCCGCGCTCGGCTATCTGTTCTCCCGCATGCTGATGGGCTTTTTCATCACCGACCCCGCCGTGCTCGAGCTCGCGCAGGGATTGCTGCACATCGTGCTGTGGAGCTCGGTCCTGTTCGGGATGTCGACGGTGTTTTCGGGTGCAATGCGCGCCGGCGGCACGGTCTGGATGCCGCTGTTGATCTCCGCTTTCGCGATCGCGCTGGTCGAGATCCCGTCCGCCATCATCCTCAGCCGGCTGATCGGCATCGAGGGGGTGTGGGCCGCCTATCCGATCACCTTCTGCACCATGTTCCTGCTGCAGATGGGCTATTACATGCTGGTCTGGCGGAAGCAGACGGTCGAGCGTCTGATTTGACCGGGAAGGGAGATCATCCCTATATGATGATGATCATCATATAGTAGACGGGCCGCGCGGATCGCGCCACAATAGGGGCCAAGGAGAAAGACCGAAGGGCAGGAGGGTCGTTTCCCTATTTGACAGTCCGTTCGCCCGTCCACCTCTCAAGCAACAACAACAAGGAATCATCCCATGCGCGTTCTCGTCGTCGGCGCCGGTGCGATCGGCGGATATTTCGGTGGGCGGCTGCTGCAGGCCGGCCGTGACGTCACATTCCTGGTCCGCCCCAGGCGCGCATCCGAACTCGCCGCCGCAGGCCTCGTGATCAAGAGCCCGAACGGCGATGTGACATTGAAGAATCCGCCGACGGTGCAGGCGGACAAATTGAACGAGACATTCGACGTCGTGCTATTGAGCTGCAAGGCATTCGACCTGGAGGACGCCATCAAGTCGTTCGCGCCGGCGGTCGGGCCGAACACCGCGATCATCCCGCTGCTCAACGGCATGCTGCACCTCAATGCGCTCGACAAGAAATTCGGCGCCGAGCATGTGCTCGGCGGTCTCTGCGCGATTGCGGCGACGCTCAATGAAGCACGCGAGGTGGTGCAGCTTCAGCCGATGCAGTCGCTGACCTTCGGCGAACGCGACGGCAAGATGTCGGACCGCGTGCGCGCGATCGCGGAGGTGTTTTCCGCCATCAACGGCGCCACCGCCAGCGATCATGTGATGCAGGACATGTGGGAAAAGTGGGTGTTCCTGGCTTCGCTCGCGGCTTCCACCAGCCTGATGCGCACTTCCGTCGGCAACATCCTGGCGGCGCCTGGCGGCAAGGATTTCCTGCTCGGCATCCTCGACGAGTGCAGCGCGGTAGCGGCCGCTGAAGGCTATGCGCCGGGTGGACCGTTCTTCGAGCGCGTCAAGGGCATGCTGACCGCCGCGGGCTCGCCGATGACCGCCTCGATGTTCCGCGACATCAAGGCCGGCTTGCCGGTCGAAGCCGATCACGTGATCGGCGATCTCGTCGCCCGCGCCGACGCCGCCAAGATTCCCGTGCCCAAGCTGCGCACGGCCTATACGCACCTCAAGGCGTATGAATTGCAGCGGGCTAGCGCTTAAGCCCGCGCGCGCTCGCCGTCGTCCCTGCGAAAGCAGGGACCCATAACCAACGGGAAGTGTTGTGGCGCGAGCAAGCGGTTGCAGCGGAGCACACAACAACGGCCTGTGGTTATGGGTCCCGGGTCAAGCCCGGGACGACATCGGAGCGAGATCAAAGATGCGCGAGATAGTGCGCCAGCGCGGTGATCTCTTCGTCGCTCAAGGGATAGGCGACCTCGGCCATCGCGGCCATGCCGCCGCCGGAGCGCGCGCTGGACTTGTAGTCGTGCAGCGCCTTGACGAGATAATCCTCGCGCTGGCCGGCGATGCGCGCCACCGCCTTGTTGCCGGCATAGCTGTCGGTATGGCATGACGCGCAGCGGCGGCCGGCGGCGGCCTGCTTGCCCTTTTCCGACAGATCAGGATCGTCGTCCTTCGGGCCCTTCGGCGGCGGCAGCGATGAGAAATAGGCGCCGAGATTGCGGATGTCGTCATTGTTGAGCTGCTCGACGATCGGCTGCATCAGCTCGTTCTTGCGGGTGCCGGCGCGGAAGAACACGAGCTGCCACTGGATGAACTGATCCGGCTGGCCGGCGAGCGAGGGGATGTTCTCGATCTGCGAAATGCCGTTCTCGCCGTGGCATGAGACGCACATCTCGGCCTTCTCCTTGCCGGCCGCGACATCGGCGGCGCGGGCGGGAATTGCGCAGGCAGTCACTGCTAACAGTGTTGCGGCCAATACAATCCGCATTTTCATTCCTCTCACTCGTCATTGCCCGGGTCGAGCCCGCGCATGACGATTGGATCGATTCGCAACAAGAATTGCAGGCTGCAGCCGCCGTCCGGCCGCCGCAGCCCCCGTTGGTCACAGTCTCATTTCTTGCTGTAGCTGATGCGATAGATCGCACCGGCCCAATCATCCGCAACGAGGATCGAGCCGTCCTTGTCGAGGATGATGTCAGCAGGGCGGCCGAGATAATTCTGGTCGCCTTCGATCCAGCCCGACGCGAACACTTCCTGCTTGGCGTTCTTGCCGTCGGGACCGACGATCACGCGCACGATGCGCGCGCCCTGGTACTTGTGCCTGTTCCAGGAGCCATGCTCGGCGATCAAGATGTTGTTCTTGTAGTCCGCCGGGAATTGGTTGCCGGTGTAGAATTTCATGCCGAGCGGCGCGACATGGGCCCCTAAGTTGAGCACGGGCGGCGTGAACTCCGAGCATTTATGCCCCATCGCGAATTTCGGATCGGGCAGGTCACCCTGATGGCAATAGGGATAGCCGAAATGCTCGCCGATCCTCGAGATCATGTTGAGCTTGTCACTCGGCAGATCGTCGCTGATCCAGTCGCGCGCGTTCTCCGTGAACCAGTAGCGGCCGGTGCGCGGATCGACATCGCCGCCGACGCTGTTGCGCACCCCGAGCGCCCAGATTTCCGCGTTGCCGGTCTTGGGATCGACACGGCGGATCTGCGAGAGGCTGGTCGGGGGGATGCCGATGTTGAAGGGTGGTCCGAACGGAATGTAGAACCAGCCGTCCTTGTCGACAGCGATATATTTCCAGCCATGCGCGGCATAGGAGGGCATGTCGTCATAGACCACCTTGCCCTGGCCGAGATTGTCCAGATTGGCTTCCGCATTGTCGTAGCGGATCAGCTTGTCGACCGCGATCACGTAGAGCGCGCCGTCGCGGAAGGCGAGACCGGTGGGCATGTTCAGCCCCTTGAGGATTGTCTTGACCTCTTTCTTGCCGTTGTTGTCCTTGATCGCGTAGACGTTACCGAGCCCGAACGAGCCGACGAACAGCGTGCCCTTGTCGCCCCAGGCCATCTGCCGCGCGGCGAGCACGTTCGATGCATAGACCTCGATCTTGAAGCCCTGCGGCAGCTTGATCTTCTTGACGAGCGCCGCCAGCTCGGAGTCGGAGGCGCCGGTCGGCGGTCCCGATGGCGGGGCGAGGCCCTTTTGCGCTTCGGTCTCATCGCCCAGGAACCAGTCATCCGGCGGATGGGTCCAGAATTCCTTGGTGCCGGATTCGTATTTCTTCAGCTCCCTGCCCTTGTCCTGCTGCTGTTGTGCATTGGCAAAGCCAGTCCCCGCCACGAGGGCGATGGTGGCAAGCGCAAGAATGGAACGATTGAAAACCGATTGCATCGCGTTACTCCCCTAATCCAGCCGGACCGCTGGCTCTTTATTGATTCTAACGAGACGATCGTGGTGGCCTGCGAGAGATAGGCCCGAGCGGAAAATGTTAGCACATCCCCCGCGCGAGAGAAGCGCAGGCGATGAACGCCGCATTCGAGCGGGGTCAAGACAAGTTGAGAGGTTCGCTTACGCTGTTTTCCTGCGAAGCATCAGCGATGTCATTGCGCCGCAATATTCGCTTGAAGCTAACGCCTCTCGCAGCGTCACCGCCGACAATTTCGATTGGCCAGAGAAATCAATCATCGGATGAATGATTGAGCAGCCATCAAGCCGGGTCGCGCCTCTCGCCGGAGAGGTCTTAGCACGGGCTCGCTTCGTCAATCGGAGGGAAGGCAACCGCGCACGGCACGGGCGCGGGGCTACAAGTAAAAGCCGGTCCGCCGGATGGGAAATTGGAGCGGGCGAAGGGGCTCGAACCCTCGACCCCGACCTTGGCAAGGTCGTGCTCTACCACTGAGCTACACCCGCATCCTGATGACGACGATCGCTCGCCGGCAACGGCAGAGCTATGCCAAAAGCGGACCGCGAATGCAACAGGCCCGAAGGCGGCTAAATCGCCTCATTTGACCAGAAATGGGGACGAGGGGCCCAAAAGCAACGCGGCGAGGAGCGTTTCGGTGGCGGCTCGCCGCGTTTTTCGCCTGGGAACCCGCTTTTCCCGACCTCAGGCCGCCACGGCCGATTCGCCTCAAGCAGCCCTGCAAACTCCGGCCGCATTTGGTCGCGCCCCTGCACGACCGGCCTGCGGCGGAACGAGCAGGGCGCCTGCCGATTGAAATTTGACGCGAAACCGCCATTTAGCTGACGGGTGTTCAGTTCCGGCCGTGCTAGAACAGGCGCCAATCTCGGGACATCAGGCGAGGATATCGTGACGATAGTTGAGCAGGGCGGCGGTCCGGCGCCGCAGGCAGGCGATCTGATCAAGGAAACGACCACCCAGACGTTCGTCAAGGACGTCATCGAGGAGTCGAAGCGCCAGCCGGTGCTGATCGATTTCTGGGCGCCCTGGTGTGGCCCGTGCCGCCAGCTCACCCCGATCCTGGAAAAGGTGGTGACCAACGCCAAGGGCCGGGTCAAGCTCGTCAAGATGAACATCGACGAGCATCCGTCGATCCCCGGTCAGATGGGCATCCAGTCGATCCCGGCCGTTATCGCCTTCGTCAACGGCCAGCCGGCCGACGGCTTCATGGGCGCGATCCCGGAGAGCCAGGTCAACGCCTTCATCGAGCGGCTCGCCAAGGGCGTCCCGGCTGCGGGCGAGCCGAACATCGCGGAAATCCTGAAAGAGGCCGACGCCGTGCTCGCCGAAGGCGACGCCGCGGCCGCGGCGCAGATCTATGCCGAGGTGCTCGGCATCGACGCCACCAATATCGCCGCACTCGCCGGTCTCGCCAAATGTTATGTCACGACAGGCGCGATCGACCAGGCCAAGCAGACGCTCGGCATGGTGCCGGAGTCCAAGCGCAACGATCCGGCCGTCAAGGCCGTGCAGGCCGCGATCGACCTTGCCGAGCAGGCCGAGTCGGTCGGTCCGATCGGCGAACTGGAACAGAAAGTCGCCGCAAATCCGCTCGATCATCAGGCGCGGTTCGATCTTGCCACCGCGCTGAACGCGATGGGCAAGCGCAGCGAGGCGACCAACCAGCTCCTGGAGATCGTCAGGCGCGATCGCAAGTGGAACGACGACGGCGCGCGCAAGCAGCTCGTCCAGTTCTTCGAAGCGTGGGGCGGAGCGGATGAAGCGACCGTCGAGGGACGAAAGCGGCTGTCGACGATCCTGTTCTCTTAGCTAGAGCGCGCGCGCATAACACCGGGGCCACAGATGCCGATCAATGCCGAATATCGGGGCCCGGCCGAGCTTCCCGAGGTAATCCCGGTCTTTCCGCTTGCCGGCGCGCTATTGTTGCCGCGCGGCCAGATGCCGCTCAACATCTTCGAGCCGCGCTATCTTGCGATGGTCGACGACTCCTTCCGCGACGGCCATCGGCTGATCGGCATGATCCAGCCCGACGTGACGCATTCGCACAATGAGGAGAAGCCGGCGTTGTTCCGCGTCGGCTGCGTCGGCCGCATCACCCAGCTCGCCGAATCCGGCGACGGCCGCTATATCCTCGAACTCACCGGTGTGGCGCGCTTCAAGGTGGTGGAGGAGCTCAACGTCCTGACCGCGTACCGCCAGTGCAAGGTCGACTTCTTCTCCTTCTCGGATGATTTCGTCGCGCGCAAGGGCGAGGAGGACGTCGACCGCGAAGCGCTGCTCTCGGTGCTGACAGACTTCCTCAAGGCCAACAATTTGAAGGTCGACTGGGCCGGCATCGAAGCCGCGCCCAACGAGGCGCTGGTCAACGCGCTCGCAATGATGTCGCCCTATGGCCCGGCGGAGAAGCAGGCGATGCTGGAAGCGCCTGACCTCAAGACCCGCGCCGAAATCCTGATCGCGGTGACCGAGATGGATCTCGCCAAGAAGCGCACCAGCGGCGATCCGCCGCTGCAGTGATTTTCCGCCCGTCCCGTCGTTCTCCTCCGCCGTCATTCCGGGGCGTCCGAAGGACGAACCCGGAATCCATTTCTCCGCCTGCTCATGCGGCGCGATGGATTCCGGGTTCACGCTGCGCGTGCCCCGGAATGACGGCGTGTCGGGCTAATACCCCGCGACCGCCATCGCCACCACGGCGGTGAGCGCCATCCAGCCGAAATGCCGGCCGCGCGTAGCAATCGCATTGGCGAGGGCCGCGAAAGCGAACACGCAGGCCAGGGTGACGACGATCCAGTGCCGCGCCACCTCCGAGGCCATCCAGGGCGCGGCGAGCAAGAGCACGCCGCCGCCGATCCACGCCACCGTGCCGGCCTGCCAGACCAGGCGGATCAGCGTGCGCAGCCGCGCCGGTTCGATCGTCATTTTCGGAAACACCTTGAACTCGCCGAGGTAACCGTGGATCAGCGCCGCCGCGATCGCGGCGAGGCCGGAACATTGCAGCAGGATATCGCGCATCGTTCGCCTCCATACAGGAGTGTATGGTTATCGCGCGTGCATTGGCGCCTGTCAATACACTGGTGTATGGTGGGCCGCATGACCGATCAGCTTTCCGCCAAGGACTGGCTCGACCAGGGCCTGAAAGCGCTGGCAAGACGCGGCTTCACCGCGCTGAAGGCCGACCCCCTGGCAAAGGAGATGGGCGTCTCCCGCGGCAGCTTCTACTGGCACTTTGCCGACATCGCCGCCTATCACGCCGCCATCCTGAAACATTGGCGCGAGATCGCTGCGGAGCGGATCATCGTCGATGTCGAGGCGGCAGCGACAGGTTCCGACGCACTCGCCGTGCTGCTGCGACGGGTGTTTTCCGAAAAGCCGGCGCTGGAAAATGCGGTGCGAAGCTGGGCGAGCGTCGACGCTTCAGCGCGCGCCGCCGTGCAGGCGATCGACCAGCGGCGGCTCGGCTATGTCGAAGGCCTCCTGAAGCGGGCGGGTCTCACCGAGGACGTCGCCCGCGCCCGCGCGCAAATTCTTTATTGGGCATTCCTCGGCCACGCGCTGACGGAGCAGCCGCTGCCGAAAGCAAGACAGCAGGCGGTCGTCGACGAGCTTTTGCGGATGGCGGCTCGCTGATCGAATGTGATAAAGACGAGCCGTCAAGCTGGAAGACCATCATGAACTCCCCGACCGATCATCTCGAAAGCACCGCCGATCCAAAACTCCTGGAAATCCTGGTCTGTCCGATCACCAAGGGCCCGCTGGAGTTCGACGCGGCTCGCCAGGAATTGATCTCGCGCTCCGCAAAGCTCGCTTATCCGATCCGCGACGGCATCCCGATCATGCTGCCGGAAGAAGCGCGCAAGATCGAGTAGTTCGTCGTCCCTGCGAAAGCAGGGACCCATAACCACAGGCGTATGTGGCGTGCTCCGCTGCAACCGCTTGTTTGTGCCACAACACCTCCCTGTGGCTATGGGTCCCGGCTCAAGGCCGGGACGACGGCGACTGAGGTCGCGCAGCTACAGCGCCTCGCCCTTCAACAGCCGCGGCACTTCGCCCGACAGCCCCGCCGCCTGACGGATGAACAAGCTCTTCAGTGGCGGCAGGCGGTCGACGACGCCAAGCCCGACGTCGCGCACGGTCCTGAGCAGCGTCGATTCGTTGGAGAACAGGAAGTTCAGCGAATTGGTCGCAACTCCCATCGCCATGGTGTCGAAGCGGCGCCAGCGCTGGTAGCGCTCGAGCACATCGGCTTGGCCGAGATCGATGCCGAGCCGCGCCGCATCGACCACCACTTCCGCCAATGCCGCGACATCCTTCAGGCCCATATTGAGCCCTTGGCCTGCGATGGGGTGGATCAGATGCGCGGCGTCGCCGACCAGCGCCACCCGCTCGGCGATGAAGGAGCGCGCAACGAAATAGCCGAGCGGAAACGCGCGCGGCTTGTCGAGCGCCTTGACCTCACCAAGATGCAAACCAAAGCGCCGCTCCAGCTCGTCGTGGAATTCGGCCTCGCTCAAGCCGACGATGCGGGACGCTTCCTTCCGGTTCTCGGTCCACACCAGCGAGGAGCGTTTTCCCTTCAGCGGCAGGATTGCGAATGGACCCGCGGGCAGGAAATGCTCTTCGGCGCGGCCCTGGTGATCGCGCTCATGGCCCACGGTGACGACGATGCCGGACTGATCGTAGTCCCAGCCATGGGTGACGATGCCGGCGCGCTCGCGCAGCTTCGAACGGGCGCCATCGGCGGCGACCAGCAAGCTCGCTTCGATCGCACTGCCATCCGCGAGCGTCACGCTGACGAGATCGGCATTGGCCTCATAGGTCGAAACCGCGGTCGCGCGCAGGTCGATGCCTGCGGCCTCGGCGTGCGCCACCAGCACGTCGATCAGCAGCCTGTTCTCGACCATATGCGCAAACGGCTCGCCGGGCTCGACATCGCCGGCAAAGGTCAGGAACACCGGCCGCGTCGCATCGTCGAGCCGCGAATCGGTGACAACCATGTCGAGGATCGGCTGCGTCGTGTCGGCGATCTCGGCCCAGATGCCGATCGCCTCGAACAGCCGGCGGCAGGCGGCGACGATCGCGGTCGCCCGCGGATCGCGGCTTGGGCGCTGCCCGAGCGCCGGATCGACCACGATGACGGGGATTTCGGTCCCAAGCCCCTGCCGCAGCGCCAGCGCCAGCGCCAAGCCCGCAAAAGCGCCGCCGCAAATGACAATGCCTCGTTGTGCCGACATGCAAGTCCCTTACGCGCTCATGCCCTCAGAGTATGCTTGCTACCTGATAATAGCTGGGCGAAACAGTGGCACCAAACAAGGTACTTAATGCCGCGCAACAAAATGGAAGGCCATCCATGTCAAAAAGCCTGATTGACCTGCTTTCCATCCTGGATCTCGAACCGCTCGAGGTGAATCTGTTCCGCGGCAACAGCCCGAAAACGAGCTGGCAGCGGGTGTTCGGCGGGCAGGTGATTGGCCAGGCGATGGTTGCAGCCTGCCGCACGGTCGAGGGCCGCCTGCCGCATTCGATCCATTGCTATTTCATCCTGCCGGGCGATCCCCAGGTCCCGATCATCTACCAGGTCGAGCGGCTGCGCGACGGCAAGAGCTATTCGACCCGCCGCGTCACCGCGATCCAGCACGGCAATGCCATCTTCTCGATCATGGTGTCGTTCCATGCCGAGGAGCAGGGCGCCTTCGATCACCAGGAGAAGATGCCGGACGTGCCGCCGCCGGAAAAGCTCACCGCGGAGGAAGTGTCGAAGCAGCCGATGTTCCGCGAAATGCCGGACTTCATCCGCCGCTATTATGAATCCGATCGGCCGATCGAGCTGCGCCCGGTCGAGCTCGGCCGCTATTTCGGCCAGAAGATCGACGAAGGCCGCATCCATGTCTGGATCCGCACGGCGGCGAAGCTGCCAGACGACCCGGCGCTGCATCTGTGCGCGCTCGCTTATGCCTCCGACTTCTCGCTGCTCGATGCGGTGATGGCGCGCTACGGCCGCACGCTGTTCGACAAGCGCATGATGCCGGCAAGCCTCGATCACGCGATGTGGTTTCACCGCCCGTTCCGCGCCGATGAATGGCTGCTCTACGCGCAGGATTCGCCGAGCGCACAAGGCGGCCGCGGCTTGACGCGCGGCATGATCTTCAAGCCCGACGGCACGCTGGTGGCGTCAGTGGCACAGGAAGGTTCGGTGCGCGAACGCAGGTAGCGTGCGGTAAAGCTGGGATAGCGGCGAAGGTTGCGATGCCCCACCTCTCCCATCGGGAGAGGTCGCGCCGGAGGCGCGGGTGAGGGGTCACGCTCTCTCGTGGGAGCTGCGGCCCCTCACCCGGCGCTACGCGCCGACCTCTCCCCGACGGGGAGAGGTGAGGTGCCTCCGACGCGAAACTAACTCGAGGTCGTCTTGCCCTGCTCTAAGCATTCGCCAGCGTACTGCGCTCGACCAGCGCGAATTGCGACAGGTACCAGTTCGCATACCAGCGCAACGCCCACGGGATTGGAATCAGCAATAGGCAGCCGATTGCGAACAGGACCGTTCGCCAAAGCATCTCGAGGCCTGACGCCTTGAAGATGATTTCTCGGCGCGTGCCCTCGATATTGCGGCACATCCACCTCATCCACGCCGTGGTCACCCACGCCCAGCCGATGATGGTGATGAAGGAGATCGCCAACAACAGGTACCACCCGATATAGGCGATGATGCTGCCGTTGAAGGCGATCGGGAGCTGCTGTCCGTTTGACGTGAGATGGCTGGCGATCCAGCGGATCACCACCCATCCGAGCGCCGCCTGCAGCAGCGGCGCAAGCAGCTCGACTGTCGTGCTCTCGGTCCAGCCCGTATAGCTCAAGAGCCCGATCGCGACGAACACGTACCAGATGTCACCGACCTGTCCCGTGAAACCGAGATTCGGCCGGCCGGGGACGTTGATGTGCGGGATGATCCAGCGATAAAAACCGGTGGCGGACCACGGCGCCGGGACCACCAGGAGCTGGCCAATGGCGAACCACAGACTGCGCCCAAACAGCTCCCAGATCGGCAGATCGGCCGAGACCGTCCCACCCGCATAGCCGGCCGCAGTGACGATCGGCGGCCCGCCCGCCTGCGAGGGCATCGCCGAACTGGAAGGATCCGAAATCAGTCCGGGAATCTCGCGCGCCTTCTGCCAACCGGCCATCCCCTCGGTCCAGACCAGCGTATCCGGCCCGACGGTGCCCCGCATGATGAGATCACGGAGCTGGAATTCGGGAAACGGGCCCTTTTGCTCGCCCTCGGATGCATAAAACCAGGATCGATCGGCCATGGCATTTCCTTGGAAAACACGATTCTTGGGAACGGACGCGAGTAGAACAACTGGCGAGGCAGGAAAGCCGCATTGTGACGGACGATCATGCCCCCTGTACAGGGAGCGAGGTCAGGGTCTGCCAATGTTTTCCCCCTGAACCTGCAACTTTTTTGTGCCATTTGCTCAGAAAGATGCCAGATTGGCCCGCGATCGAAGGTCATCCAAAGAGCAAGGATGGCCGTGCTTAAGGAAAATGCGGGCCGCTAGCCATGAAACTTGTCGTCGCCATCATCAAACCCTTCAAGCTGGACGAGGTTCGCCAGGCGCTGACCGAGATCGGCGTCCACGGCATGACCGTCACTGAAATCAAAGGTTATGGCCGGCAGAAGGGGCACACCGAGATCTACCGCGGCGCAGAGTATGTCGTGAACTTCCTGCCGAAATTGCGCATCGAGATCGCGGTCGCATCCGACGTCGCCGACAAGGCGGTCGAAGTCATCACGGCAAAGGCGCGCACCGGCCAGATCGGGGATGGCAAGATCTTTGTCACGCCGATCGATCACGCGCTGCGGATCCGCACCGGCGAAACCGACAGCGACGCGCTCTAAGGTCGCCAAACCTCTCTGCGAGAGCGACCGACAACGCCGCCGGTTGCATCAACCAGACTCATTTCATTTCTGCCGGGGAAACACCATGGGGGCATCCTCTCGCGCCGCGCCGCTGATCGCGCCGCTTGGTCTTGCGACGCTGTTGTCGGCGACGCCGGCGCATGCCGAGACCTCGGCCATCAACGCCGCCGATACCGCCTTGATGATCGTTGCCACCGCGCTGGTGCTGATGATGACGATCCCGGGGCTTGCGCTGTTCTATTCCGGCATGGTGCGCAAGAAGAATGTGCTTGCGACGATGGCGCAGAGCCTGGCGGCCGTCGCGATCATCTCGGTCCTCTGGGCGATGTTCGGCTACTCGCTCACCTTCGTCGGTGATGGACCGTGGATCGGCACGCTCGACCGCTGGTTCCTCGCCGGCATGACCATGGACGGCGTCAATCCGGCGGCGAAGACGATCCCGGAAGCGCTGTTCATGCTGTACCAGATGACGTTTGCGATCATCACCGTGGCGCTGGTGGCAGGCTCGGTCGCCGATCGCATGCGCTTCTCGGCCTATCTCTGGTTCTCCGTCGGCTGGTTCATCTTCGCCTATATTCCGCTCGCACATTGGGTGTGGGGCGGCGGCTTTCTCGCCAGTCTCGGCGTGCTGGATTTCGCCGGCGGGCTGGTGGTGCATCTTTCGGCCGGCATCAGCGGACTGGTCGCCGCGCAAGTGTTGGGGCGGCGCCACGGCTATGGCAGCGAGAACCTGTCGCCGTTCGACCTGTCGCTCGCAGTGATCGGCACCGGGCTGCTTTGGGTCGGCTGGTTCGGCTTCAATGGCGGATCGGCACTGACCGTGAGTTCGCGCGCGGTGATGGCGATCATCGCCACGCATCTTTCCGCCTGCGCGGGCGCGCTGACCTGGGGCGCGATCGAATGGGCGACGCGACGCAAGCCGTCGGTGCTCGGCATGATCTCGGGCGCGGTCGCAGGGCTCGGCACCATCACGCCGGCCTCGGGCTTCGTCGAACCATGGCACGCGGTCATCATCGGCATCATCGCGGGCTTCGTGTGCTTCTGGGCCTGCACATGGCTGAAGCTCCGCTTCAAGTATGATGATTCACTCGACGTGTTCGGCGTCCACGGCATCGGCGGCATGGTCGGAACCTTGCTCGCGGGCGTGTTCGCCACCAGCGCCATCGGCGGCACGGCCGGCCTGCTCGAGGGCCGTCCGCAGCAACTGCTGATCCAACTGGCCGGCGTCGCCGTGACGCTGGTGTGGTGCGGCGGCATCACCTTCGTGCTGCTGAAGCTGGTCAGCGTATTCGTCCCGCTCCGGGTGTCGCTGCAGCAGGAGCTGGAAGGCCTGGATATTTCGCAGCACAGCGAGGCGCTTCAGTAGTTTCCACTACCATATTACCTAATATTTGCCACCGTGCTGGGCAGGATTATGTCCAGACTCTGGCGTGCCCATGAATCGGGCAATATTGATTACGTTTTGAGCGCGACGGAATAGCGCAGGTCCGACCAATTCCCGTCAAACGCGAAAACGGGCGGATTCATAATCCGTTAGGCGGTGCCGTCGATCTGGCACGGCATTTGATTCTAACGCCTGCGGCTGTGACCGCGTCGTGAATTTTCTCCGCGTGGTGGATCTCAGTCGAAAAACACCCGGTTCGTTCGCACCGGGCCCAAGCGGGGATAGGACACATGAAAATTGTTATGGCGATTATTAAGCCATTCAAGCTGGAAGAAGTCCGCGACGCCCTGACCGCCATTGGCGTTCACGGTCTCACGGTGACGGAAGTCAAGGGTTACGGGCGTCAGAAGGGCCACACTGAGATCTATCGCGGCGCTGAATACGCCGTGAGCTTCCTACCCAAGATCAAGATCGAGGTCGCAGTTGCGGCCGACCAGGTCGACAAGACCATCGACGCCATCACATCGGCGGCAAAGACGGGCCAGATCGGCGACGGCAAGATCTTCGTCATCAACCTCGACCACGCGGTGCGCATCCGCACCGGCGAGGCCGATGCCGCGGCCCTCTGATTTCGCGCTCAAACCTTACAATTCAGGAGTAGAATAACATGACGTTCAAACGTCCCCATGGCGCGGGATTGGCGGCACTCGCATTCGGCTTGTTCGCTGCGACCGCCGCCTATGCCGAGCCGACCGTCAACAAGGGCGACAACGCCTGGATGCTGACCTCGACGGTGCTGGTGCTGTTGATGACGATCCCGGGGCTCGCGCTGTTCTATGGCGGCCTGGTCCGCACCAAGAACATGCTCTCGGTGCTGATGCAGGTGTTCTACAGCGTCTGCATCGTCGTCGTGATCTGGGCGATCTATGGCTACAGCCTCGCCTTCACCGGCGGCTCGGATTTCATCGGCGGTTTCTCGAAGGCCTTCCTGGCCGGGATCAACGCGGATTCCAAGGCGGCGACGTTCAGCGTCGACGCCAACATCTCGGAGCTGGTCTATATCTGCTTCCAGATGACCTTCGCGGCGATCACGCCCGCGCTGATCGTCGGCGCGTTTGCCGAGCGCATGAAGTTCGCTGCGGTTGCGCTGTTCATCCCGCTCTGGGTGACCCTGATCTACTTCCCGATCGCGCACATGGTCTGGTACTGGGCCGGTCCGGACGCGATCACCGATGCGGCGAAGGCACTGGCCGCTGCGGCTGATGGCGCGGCGAAGACCGCGGCGCAGGCCAAGCTCGACGAGATCAACGCGGATGCCGGCTGGATCTTCAAGAAGGGCGCGATCGACTTCGCCGGCGGCACCGTCGTGCACATCAATGCCGGCATCGCCGGTCTCGTCGGCGCGCTGCTGATCGGCAAGCGCACCGGTTACGGCAAGGAGCTGATGGCTCCGCACTCCCTGACCATGTCGATGGTCGGCGCCTCGCTGCTCTGGGTCGGCTGGTTCGGTTTCAACGCCGGTTCGAACCTCGAAGCCAATGGCAGCGCCGCGCTCGCCATGACCAACTCCTTTGTCGCGACTGCGGCGGCGGCGTTGTCCTGGATGTTCGCGGAGTGGATCATCAAGGGTCATCCCTCTGTGCTCGGCGCCATCTCCGGCGCGGTCGCGGGCCTGGTGGCGGTCACGCCCGCCTGCGGCTTCTCCGGTCCGATGGGTGCGATCGTGCTCGGCCTCGTGGTCGGCGTGGTCTGCCTGTTCTTCTGCACCGTGGTGAAGAACGCGCTGGGTTACGACGACTCGCTCGACGTGTTCGGTGTCCACTGCATCGGCGGCATCGTCGGCGCGCTCGGCACCGGCATCCTGGTGAACCCGGCGCTCGGCGGCACCGGCATCATGGACTACGTCGCCGGCAAGATCGCCGACTACGACTTCGTCGCCCAGATGACCTCGCAGATTTGGGGCGTCTGCACCACGCTGGTGTGGTCGGGCGTTGGTTCGGCGATCATCTACAAGGTCGTCGACGTGATCGTCGGCCTGCGCGCCAACGTCGAGACCGAGCGTGAGGGCCTCGACATCACCGAGCACACCGAGCGCGCCTACAACATGTGAGTTCTCCCGGGGTGTGATCTCTCCCGGGATCACACCCAGAACTACGGTTCGGGCACATACCCGGCAATGCCCTGACCGTTGAGGGGCTCCAGCGCAAGTTGGAGCCCCTTTCTTTTTGACCGCGGCCCGAAGAAAGGAGAGGGCATGCCGGCCTTCTAACGGCTGCCGACGCGGCAGGGCTGCTCGAGGTGCTACCGTTCGCCTTCCGGCGCAATCAGCGCGACAGTTGGAAAATAGGTGCGATAGCGCCGCACGTCGCGGGTCAAGAGTGGCAGCTGCTCCACCGCAGCATGGGCTCCGATGAAGAAATCAGATAGTACCCCTGTGCGGCTGCCACCGGCGGCGCGATATTGGAGATAGGCCTTGCCGGCAAGAAAGAGCGCGGCGCGCGGGATCTCTGCCAGCTCGATTTTCAAGTCGCAGAGTGTGGCGTCGACGGTCTCGACCTTGTCGTAGCGTATCGAGACTTCTGCGTAGATGACGTTGTTGATGAACAATGGCCCGGCCGATGCCGCCCGTTCGAGCTGCACCTGCGACCAGTCGGCCCATTTCTCGTCGTCGGTCGCGAGGTCGAGAAGGACATTCGAATCGACGAGGGTCATTCCGGCTCATCACGCAGAAGGGCCATCAGTTCGTCAGTCGTCATGCCCCGCCCCGCGGAGCCACGCGCCTTGGCAAATCGGCTGGCCGGCCGCGGTCCATCCGCTCTCTCGATCAGAACGCTGCCGTCGTCGCTACGGCGAATATTGACTTGGCTGCCCGGACCAATACCCAGGTAATCGCGAAGCGGCTTTGGGATTGTCACCTGGCCCTTGCGGGTGACAGTCGTTGTCATCGCTGATCTCCAATTGCCCGGTAATACCCAGAGAAAATATGGTAATACCACGCAAATTGTCCAGCGACACCGATGGTTAATCGCGTCTTAACCTCGCCGTATCTATGGTGACTTGATCAATTTACGGTCGAGCTGGATTCCCCTCGACCGCATTGAAAGTGCTGGCGTTTAGACATGGCAATGACCGCTCCCTCCGGCGTGGCGCAAGACGCCGGCAGTGTAATGCCGGCCGGTCAGGCCGAACGTTCCCCGTTTGCGCGCACGGCCGAGCTGCTGGCACCGTACCAACCCGGCAAGCCATTGATTACGCTGTCCTTGGGCGAGCCGCAGCACCCGGTTCCTGCCTTTGTCGGGCCGGTGCTGGCCAAGCATACCGCCGAGTTCGGCCGCTATCCGCTCGCCAAGGGTATCGAGCCGTTCCGCCGCGCGGCGGCGAACTGGCTGTCGACCCGGTTCCACCTGCCGCGGCCGGTCGATCCCGAGAGCGAAGTGCTGGTGCTGAACGGCAGCCGCGAGGGCCTGTTCTTCGCCGCCATCACCGCCGCCCGCTATGTCGGCGCGCGCTCGGGGACGCCGGCGATCTTGATGCCGAACCCGTTCTATCCGGCCTATGGCGCCGGCGCCCGCGCGTCCGGCTGCGAGCAGGTCTATCTGCCGACCACGCCGGCCAACGGATTCCTGCCCGATCTCGACGCGCTGGATGACGCGCTGCTGGCGCGCACGGTGGCGTTCTACATCGCTTCGCCCGCAAACCCGCAAGGCTCGGTCGCCTCGCGCGATTATTTCGCGCGTCTGAAGGCGCTCGCCGACCGCTTCGGATTCATCATCCTGAGCGACGAGTGCTATTCGGAGATCTACACCAGGGAAGCACCTGGCAGCGCGCTGGAACATGCCGGCCCCGACTTCACCAATGTGGTCGTGTTCCAGTCGCTCTCGAAGCGTTCGAACCTGCCGGGCATGCGCGTCGGCTTTGCCGCCGGTGACGAGAGATTCCTCGCCGCCTTCCACGAGCTCCGCAACGTGGCGGCGCCGCAAGTGCCGGTGCCGCTGCAGCATGTCGCGGTCGCCGCCTATAGCGACGAGGCGCATGTCGAGGAGAACCGCAGGCTCTACCGGATCAAGTTCGATCTCGCCGACCAGATCCTCGGCAGCCGCTACGGCTATCAGCGTCCGGCCGGCGGCTTCTGCGTCTGGCTCGACGTCTCCGAGCGCGGCGGCGATGAGGCGGCGACGGTGAAACTCTATCGCGATGCCGGCGTGCGCGTGATCCCGGGCAGCTATTTGGCGCGGCCGCAAGCCGACGGCTCCAATCCGGGCGCGGGCTATATCCGGCTCGCGCTGGTCTCCGACAGTGAATCAACGGCCGAGGCGCTGCACCGCCTGGTCGAAACCTTAAGTTAATCGCAAGGCTTTGGAAGCGTATGCCAGCGATCGAACGTGTCATTCCCCTGGTCGGCCATCTGCCGGTCCCGATCCGCGAAGCCTTGGAGCGGCGGGTGCGAGAATTCGGCGGGCTGTGCCTGATCACGCTTGCCGGCGTCGCCGCCGCGGCGCTGATGACGTGGTCGGTGCAGGACCCGAGTCTCAGCCACGCCACCTCGCGCCCGATCCGCAACATCCTCGGCTATCCCGGCGCGATCGGCGCCGATCTGTTGATGCAGATCCTGGGCCTCGGCGCCATCATGCTGATCCTCCCCATCGCGGTGTGGGGCTGGCGCATGCTGACGCATCGCGCCTTCGACCGCGAGGCGCTGCGGCTGGCATGCTGGATCCTCACCACCGTGATCGCCGCGGGCTTTGCGAGCTGCTTCCCGCATAATGGCGCCTGGCCATTGCCGACCGGGCTCGGCGGCGTGGTCGGCGATGCGCTGGTTCGCGCGCCGGCGGTGGTGTTCGGCCCGGCCGGCATGATCTATCGCCTGGTGCTCGGCACCATCCTGTTCGTCGCGATGACCGCGAGCTTCCTGTTCGCGAGCGGCTGGGGCGCAAGGGAGAGCGAAGAAGAGCTGACGGCGATCGAGGATCGTGACGAGCCGTTCGTCGAAGAAGACGATGAGGAGGACCGCAGTTCGATCTCGCTCGGCTGGCTGTTCCACGCTGTCATGAGCGCGAAGGCGCGGCTCGGCTGGCTCTTCGGCACCGCCTATCGGTCGCTGGTCTCGAGCGCGCCACAACGCAGCGCAGCCGCGTTCGAGCGGCAGGAGCCCAGTCTCGGCGGCCGCGCCGCGCCGTCCGTGGTGCCGGAGGCGAGTGAGGAATTCGACGAGGAGATCGAAGAGGAAGAGGAACAAGACGAGGAGGAAGAAGCCGAGGAGGCGCCCGTCGCCCGCGCCCCGCGCAAGAAGGCCGAGCCGCGCGCGAAGAAGAAATCGTCCGACAAGTTCGAGCTGCCCTCGGTCTCGGTGCTGTCAGCGCCGAAGGCCGCCGACCGCCAGCCGCAGAGCAAGGCTGAGCTCGAAGCCAATTCGCGCGCGCTCGAAGGCGTGCTGCAGGACTTCGGCGTGCGCGGCGAGATCGTCAAAGCCAATCCGGGTCCGGTCGTGACGCTGTACGAGCTCGAGCCCGCGCCCGGCATCAAGTCGTCGCGCGTGATCGGCCTCGCCGACGACATCGCCCGCTCGATGAGCGCGCTCTCGGCCCGCGTCGCCGTCGTCGCCGGCCGCAACGCCATCGGCATCGAATTGCCGAACCTGCATCGCGAAAAGGTTTACCTGCGCGAACTCCTGGTCGCCAAGGAAGCTATCGACTCGGTGGCAAAGCTGCCGCTCTGCCTCGGCAAGAGCATCGGCGGCGAGCCCGTCATCATCGATCTCGCGCGCACGCCGCATATGCTGATCGCCGGCACCACCGGCTCCGGCAAATCGGTCGCGATCAACACCATGATCCTGAGCCTGGTGTATCGGCTGCGCCCCGACCAGTGCCGCCTGATCATGGTCGATCCCAAGATGCTCGAACTCTCCGTCTATGACGGCATCCCGCATCTTTTGACGCCGGTCGTCACCGATCCCAAGAAAGCGGTGGTCGCGCTGAAATGGGCCGTGCGCGAGATGGAAGAGCGCTACAAGAAGATGGCCAAGCTCGGTGTGCGCAACATCGACGGCTACAATGCGCGCCTGGTCGAGGCAAAGGGCAAGGGCGAAGAGCTGACGCGCACCGTGCACACCGGTTTCGACAAGGAGACCGGCAAGGCGATCTACGAGGAGGAGAAGCTCGACCTCGATCCGTTGCCCTACATCGTCATCATCGTCGACGAGATGGCCGACCTCATGATGGTCGCCGGCAAGGACATCGAAGGCGCGGTGCAGCGCCTGGCGCAGATGGCGCGCGCCGCCGGCCTGCATGTGATCCTCGCCACGCAGCGTCCTTCGGTCGACGTCATCACCGGCACCATCAAGGCCAACTTCCCGACCCGCATCGCCTTCCAGGTCACCTCGAAGATCGACAGCCGCACGATCCTGGGCGAGATGGGCGCCGAGCAACTGCTGGGGCAGGGCGACATGCTCTACATGGCCGGCGGCGGCCGCATCAGCCGCGTGCACGGCCCGTTTGCCTCCGACGACGAAGTCGAGAAGGTGGTGCGCCACCTGAAGACGCAGGGCGCGCCGGAGTATCTGGAAGCCGTTACCGCCGAAGAGCCGACCGACGAGGACGGCGCGGTATTCGACTCCACCGGCATGGGCGGGGACGGCGGCGGCGGCGACCTCTATGCGCAGGCGGTGGCGATCGTGAAACGCGACCGCAAGGCCTCGACATCCTATATTCAACGGCGGCTGCAGATCGGCTACAACCGCGCCGCCTCATTGATGGAGCGGATGGAACTCGAGGGTGTTGTCGGCCAGGCCAATCATGCCGGCAAGCGCGAGGTCCTGATCGAAGAAGAAGGCAGCATGTGATCCTGCCCCGAGAATTTCACGGAAAAGCGATATCCCCGCGGCACTACCCACGGTAAACTCAGGCATGATCCGGAAAAGTGGGCACCGGTTTTCCGAAAAGATCATGCCCCTAAAGTCGGAACACGCGTTGCATCAGAATCCGAAATACCGAATGGCCAAACAGCACGTCCATCGCGCCATCCATTCCGGATTGGCGATCCTGATCGCCACGTCGATCGCCGGCGCCGCGCCCTCATCGGCGCAGAACGTGCCGGTGCCGAAGCCCGCGCCGAAGGGCCGCGACGGCACGCAGATGAGCGCGCAGGAACAGAGAGGCCCCGCGACGACAGGCTCGACACAGACGCCGCCGACCCCTGTCATCCCCGATCCTCGCCGCAACGTTCCCGCCAGCATCTTCACGACGTTCGATGCCAACCAGAAGGCGCAGGCCGCGAGGATCAGCAGCTATCTCTCCTCGCTGCAGTCGCTCGCCGGCAGTTTCGTGCAGGTCGGCCCCGACGGCTCCAAGACCAAGGGCGATTTCTATATCCAGAAGCCCGGCAAGGTGCGCTTCGAATATGAGCCGCCAAGCCCGATCGACATCGTCGCCGACGGCTCCTCGGTCGCGGTACGCGACCGCAAGCTCGCCACGCAGGATATCTATCCGCTGTCGCAGACGCCGCTGCGCTATCTGTTGTCGGACCGCATCGACCTGATGAAGGACACCAACGTCATCAGCGTCACCGCCGACGATGTCTTCGTCTCGATCATCATCGAGGAGAAGCAGGCGCTGATCGGCACCAGCCGGTTGATGCTGATGGTCGGCGCCAAGGACGGCCAGCTCAAGCAATGGACCATCACCGATCCGCAGGGCTACGACACCACCGTCGCCGTCTACAATCTCGATTCCACCAAGAAGATCGATCCGGGCCTGTTCAAGATCGATTTTACCAACTACGCGACCCCGCCAGGGTAGCGAGTTCGCTGGATTGTAGGGTGGGCACGCTTCGCTTTGCCCACCCTATGCGTCTGGTCATAGGTAGCTTGTAGGATGGGTAGAGCGAAGCGAAACCCATCATCGTGGCGCGCGGGAAAATGATGGGTTTCGCTGCGCTCTACCCATCCTACGGCCCTGTGGACAATCGATTCCATAGCCGCAATCCATGCTAAGACGCAGTTCCCATGCGTCTCTCCCTCACAACCTGGAACATCAATTCGGTGCGTCTGCGCATCGACCTCGTCGCCAAGTTCATCAAGCAGGCGCGGCCGGACGTGCTCTGCCTGCAAGAGACCAAATGCATCGACGACGCCTTTCCGTTGAAGCGGTTCAAACGGCTTGGCTATGAGCATGTCGCGCTGAACGGGCAGAAGGGCTATCACGGCGTCGCCATCATCTCGAAAGTGCCGTTCGAGAAGACCGACATCCGCACCTTCTGCGACAAGATCGATTCCCGCCACATCTCGGTCGAGTTCGGCGACAAGGCACAATTGTCAAAGCCGCTGGTGCTGCATAATTTCTATGTGCCGGCCGGCGGCGACATCCCCGATCCCGCGCTCAATCCGAAATTCGAGCACAAGCTGCAATTCCTCGACGAGATGAAAGCCTGCGAGCCCTTGCATCCGCGCGGCGACGACCGTCACGTCCTGGTCGGCGATCTCAACGTGGCCCCGCACGAAAACGACGTGTGGTCGCACAAGCAGCTCCTGAAGGTCGTCTCGCACACCCCGATCGAAACCGAGAAGCTGCTCGCAGCGCAGGTGCATGGCGAATGGTTCGACGTCGCACGCGAGCGCATTCCACTGTCGGAGAAAGTCTACACCTGGTGGAGCTATCGCGCCGCCGACTGGACTGTCGGCGACCGCGGCCGCCGGCTCGACCACATCTGGGTCTCGCGCGCGCTGAAGGACAGCGTCACGGATTTCAGGATCACCCGCGACGCCCGCGGTTGGGAGCGTCCATCGGACCACGTGCCGGTGACGGTGACGCTGGAGGTGTAGCCAGCTGTCGTCCCGGGCTTGACCCGGGACCCATAACCACAGGCTTTTGTGGTGTGCTCCGCCGCAACCACTTGCTTCCGCCACAACGGCTGCCTGTGGTTATGGGTCCTCGCTTTCGCGAGGACGACAGGCAGTTACGAACTCAACTTCCCGCCCGCCACCACGATATCGCTGGCAAGCTGGCTGGTGCGGGTGGCGAATTCGTCGCGCAGCCTTCGCGCCGCGGCGGGATCGCTTTCCAGCACGCGTTGAAACAGGCTGCGCGAAATTCGAACACAGGTGGCGCGCTCCAGCGCGGTCGCGGTCGATGGCCGCTTCATCGGTACGATCAGCGCGAGCTCGCCGATCAGCGCGCCGGGGCCTGCGATGATCTCGGCACCGCCATCTTCCACGCGGAAAGCGCCGCGCTGCACGACATAGCCCGCATCCGCCTGGTCGCCGGCATGGAAAATAACGTCGCCGGGTTCGAAATTGCGCTGTTCGGAGCCGATCGCAAGCATGCGCAAAGCAGTATCCCCCAGCAGGCGCAAGGTGGAGACGCGTTCGAGCAGCGCTACGTCATCTTCGATCGACATTCAGGCCGGTGACCGGGGATACGATTCGGTCGCGAATCGTATCACGGCACCAGTTTGTAGCCACCGGCTTCCGTCACCAGGATCTCGGGATTGGCGGCATCTTTCTCGATCTTCTGCCGGAGCCGGTAAATATGCGTTTCCAGCGTATGGGTGGTGACGCCCGAATTGTAGCCCCAGACCTCTTGCAGCAGCGTCTCGCGCGACACCGGCATCTGGCCGGCGCGGTAGAGGAAGCGCAGGATCGCGGTCTCCTTCTCGGTCAGCCGCACTTTCCGCGCATTGGCGGCGGTCAGCATCTTCGAGCCGGGCCGAAAGCTGTAGGGACCGACGGAGAACACCGCGTCTTCGCTCGCCTCGTGCTGGCGGAGCTGCGCGCGGATCCGGGCCAGCAGCACCGCGAAGCGGAAGGGCTTTGCCACATAATCATTGGCGCCGGATTCGAGGCCGAGGATGGTGTCCGAATCGGTGTCATGGCCGGTCAGCATGATGATCGGCGCCTTGAAGCCGCCTTTGCGCAAGGACCGCACCACCTCGCGGCCATCGGTATCGGGAAGGCCCACATCCATCAGGACCAGATCGGGAGAGTTGGTCTTGGCGGCGCTGGCGCCCTTGGCGCCGGTATCGACTGCGGAGGCTTCGAATTCCTCGTGAAGGGAAAGTTGCTCGACCAGCGTGTCACGCAGGTCGGTGTCGTCATCCACGATCAAAATCTTGCGGGCATTGGCCATAGGAACGATCCTCTTGGAGGCAGGCAGCAGCGGACACAAGCGGACAGCGCTTTGGCCGAGACTTGATGGCGAGACTCGCTATGTAGGTAGTCGTTCATTACCGATTCACAAGCCGATCACAGTCTATCCCAAATCAGCAGCCGATTGGATGAATGTGCTGTAATCCCGCCAGATAGAACAATCGGGGCCGGGCAGGCAAGGCGCGGGCTTTTTGATTCACATGAGAAGTTCCAGTTTTTCAATCACTTATGAGACAACCGCGCGTGATCGGCCGTTGTCCCTGATCCGCGTCCAACCCGCCGCTGGTGACCCGTGCCGGGGGTGGCTGACCGCCGACGGTTGGTCGGTACCGGTTGCGCTTGGCCGGGGCGGCATCCTCGCCAATAAGCGCGAGGGCGACGGCGGCACCCCTAGGGGTGTCTTCCGCCCCCGACAATTATGGTGGCGGGCGGACCGCTCCCCGCGACCGGCGAGCTTCCTGCCGACCCGTCCCATTCGGCCCGAGGACGCCTGGTGCGAGGACCCGCGGGACCGCCATTACAACCGGCCGGTGCGACTGACGCGCGAGCAGAACGGCGACCGGCTGACGCGCGAGGATCGTCTCTACGACTTCATCATCGAGATCGACCACAACACCACCCCGCGCATCGCCGGCCGCGGCAGCGCCGTGTTCCTGCATCTGGCCCGTCCAAATTTCGCGCCGACCGCCGGCTGCGTCTCGATGACCAAATCCTCGATGCTGCGGCTATTGCGGCGAATGAGCCCGCAGACGCGGATTGTGATTGGGTGAATCACCTAATGTCGTCACCCGTTCTCCGCTGTCGTCCCGGCCTTGAGCCGGGACCCATAACCACAGGATGTCGTTATGGCGCGAGCAGGCAGTTACAGCGGAGCACATCACATCGCCCTGTGGTTATGGGTCCCGGGTCAAGCCCGGGACGACGACATCATTGCGGGCGGAGCGAAGCAATGACGGCGTGCGATGGCGCAGCTACCGCGCCCCAAAAATCGCGGACCCCACGCGCACATGGGTCGCGCCCATCTGGATCGCTGTGGCGAAATCGGCGCTCATGCCCATCGAGAGATTCGTCAGGCCGTTGCGTGCGGCGATCTTGGCCGTCAGCGCAAAGTGCGGGGCAGGGGGGACGTTGACCGGCGGGATGCACATCAGGCCCGAGATCGAAAGCCCGTAATGCTCCCGGCAGCGCGCGATGAAGGCATCGGCCTCGGACGGAGAAATGCCGGCCTTCTGCGGCTCCTCGCCGGTATTGATCTGGATGAACAATTGCGGCTGCCGGTTCTGGTTTTTAATTTCCTTGGCTAACGCTTCGCAAATGCTGGGGCGGTCCACCGAATGGATGGCATCGAACAGCGCCACCGCCTCCTTCGCCTTGTTGGATTGCAACGGTCCGATCAGATGCAGCACGATGTCGGGGTGGGCCTGCATCAAGGCAGGCCACTTCGTCTTGGCTTCCTGCACGCGATTCTCGCCGAAAACGCGCTGTCCGGCCACGATGACGGGCGAAATCGCATCCGCATTGAATGTTTTCGACACCGCGATCAACGTCACCGAGCCACGATCGCGACGCGCATCCTTGCAGGCGCGCGCGATTTCCTCCTCGACTTCTGCGAGACCGTTTGGTGAATGCGCGGTTAGCGCCGCTGTGTTTTCCGGTGTCATGTCATCTACCAACGCAGGCTAGAGCATTTTCGGTTCTGATTGAATCAGAACCGAATCTCTAGATTCTTGATTTGACGCGTTTTCTTCACGCGAACCGGTATCCACTTCGCTCGAAAACGCTCTAGCGGGGGTTCCCTCGAATTTTATCAAATCCGGGAAAGCCTTCTTGAACCCTTCGTTCTACTTTCACCAGTGGGGCTAGGGGACATTAATGTCTAAAATTAATTTCAACCGCCACCGCGCCAAACTCAAGACTCTTCTGGGTATCCGCGGGCGGCTGGCGCTGCTTGCGCTGTTGCTGGTGGCGCCCATGATGCTGGACCGCGTCCGCACCCTGGAGGATTCGCGGGCCAAGCAGATCGCACACGCCGCCGAGGAATTCGCCGCGCTCGCCGCACACAGCGCCGACGCCCAGCGCGAGGTCATCTCCTCGGTCGAGACGGTGCTGAAATCCACCGCCTATATCCGTGCCTCCGCCGGCGGCATCGGCAAGAGCTGCGAGATCCTGCGCGCCAGCGCGCCCGCCAACATGCCCTGGATCCGCAGCCTGATGTTTCTCGGCAGCGACAACCGGATCCAGTGCTCGACCGACAACGCCTATGTCGGCATCGATCTTAGCGACCGGCCCTATGTGACCGAAGCGAGGGGGCGCCGGGAATTTGTCTTGAGCGATTTGATCGTGAGCCGCCCCACCAATACACCGGTCGTGATGGCCGCTTACCCGGTGGCGGCCGTCAACAGTGAAACCGACTCGGTGGTTCTGGCCGCGATCAATCTGGACTGGATGTCCAAGATCATGAGCAATTACGGCGGACGTGCCGGCGTTTCCTCCGTCTTGGTCGACAGCACTGGCACGATTCTCGCGGCACCGCTGGATCAGGCAAGCATGATCGGCCGCTCGCTGGACACCGTGCCGCTGATGTCCGCGGTCGCGGACAAGGCGCTTAGTTATGGTGAGTCCTCCGGCTCGATTTCCTTTACCGCGGCGGATGGCACGAACCGCACGATCAGCTTTGCCCGCATTCCCGGCACACGCTCGCGGCTGATCGTCAGCATCGACGAAGCCAAGGTGACGGCGGCGATCGATCGCGATATCCGCACCGCCTATTTGCAACTCGGCTTCGTCTGCCTGCTCGTGCTGTTCGGCGCGCTGGTCGGCGCGGAGAAATTGATCATCCAGCCGATCGACGTGATGACCCGCACGGCCAGGCGCTTCGGCGAGGGCGACTGGTCGGTCCGCGTCGCCAAGAACAAGCTGCCCGCGGAGTTCGTTCCGCTGGCCCGCGCCTTCAATGCGATGGCCGCGCAACTCAGCCAGCGCGAACGCGACCTGGTCGCGACCAACGACCGCCTGACGGTGATGGCCTCGATCGACATGCTCTCGGGGCTCGCCAACCGCCGGGGTTTCCAGAGCCGGCTCGATTTCGAGTGGATGAAGGCGCAGCAATATGATTGCGAGCTGTCGCTCCTGATGATCGACGTCGATCATTTCAAGCTCTACAACGACACCTATGGCCATCCGGAAGGCGACGCCTGCCTGACCCGGCTCGGCGAAACGCTCTCCGGCATCGCCGCCAATACGCTGGGCTTCGCCTGCCGCTATGGCGGCGAGGAATTCTGCCTGCTGTTGCCGAACACCGGTGCCACACGCGCAAAAGAGATCGGCGAGATCGTGCGCGCCACGGTGCAGGATCTCCGCCTGCCGCACGCAACCTCCAGCTACCAGATCGTCACCGCCAGCGTCGGCGTCGCCTGCACCAAGCCAAGCCCGGCGCTCCGCCCCGGCGACCTGATCGAAGCCGCCGACGCCGCCCTCTACGCCGCCAAACATCTCGGCCGCAACACCGTCGTCGAGCACGGCCTGGTGCGAGGCTCGGAAGGTGCGGCAGCGATGGCGATGGCGAGCTAACTTCGCTGCTGTCATTCGGGCGCGACGACATCACCACATCCTCTGTCATTCCGGGGCGCGCCTCTTGGCGCGAGCCCGGAATCCATTTCGCCACTTCCTTCCTGGCTGGATGGATTCTCTGATGTGCAAGAGCACATCATAGCTCGTCCTTCGGACGCCCCGGAATGACGGCGGAGAAAAATTCGCAAGCAATTCCAACGTGATTTGTCCCGTCCAGCCCTCGCACAAAAAACATTCCGCTTCCGCCGTCGGGCAAATCAGCACTATGACTCCGCGCGTCTCACGGCGGATGAGGGGCGGCTCGCGATCGTCACGAACGTTGCGGTGAGATGCGGTGGACGCAGGTGTTGCGACAGACGAACGCGACATCAGCGGACGGCGAAGTCGTGTGGTCCTGGCGCCCCGACGCTGGCGCTAAGTTCTGTTCGTTGAACAGAGCGACGGTGGCAAGAAAGCCCGGTCACCGGGGAGAGCGCGAAATAAGCCGTAACACCATCGCGCAGGGAAAGCCGGAATGCTTCGGTTGAACCTGTGGTCCTACGCCCGTGCTTTTTGTTGCACGGGACCCACGGGTGCAACCAGCACCCGGCTTTCCCTGCGCCCTCTGATATTGAGGAGGGTGAAACAAACGCAAAGCTCGGACGCAACGCGCCGCGAGAACGCGAACTCACATCCGCTCCGCTGTTCGAAAATTGAATCCGAATCCACCCCACGTCGTCCCGGGCTTGACCCGGGACCCATAACCACCGATCTGAGTTGTGGCGCGAGCAAGTGGCCCGAGTTTTCGCATCACGAGCACCTGTGGCTATGGGTCCCGGGTCAAGCCCGGGACGACACCGAAAATGACGTGTAGAGCGGCGCATAATGACCTATCTGCCCTTGCCGTGCGGCGTGCCCCAACCCGTTGACCCCGCAGCCAATTCTATGGCCTAGTCCGCCGTCTTCGAAACGGCCGAAAGGCCCCCAAGAGCCCTGCTCCATGACCTCCGAACGTTACAACGCCCGTGAAACCGAGCCGCGCTGGCAGCGCCAGTGGGACGAGAAGGCGATCTTTGCGTCGAAAAACGACGATCCGCGGCCGAAATACTATGTGCTTGAGATGTTCCCGTACCCTTCCGGGCGCATTCATATCGGCCATGTCCGGAACTACACGCTCGGCGACGTGCTGGCCCGCTACATGCGCGCCAAGGGGCTCAACGTGCTGCACCCGATGGGCTGGGACGCATTCGGCCTGCCGGCGGAGAACGCCGCGATCGAGCGCAAGGTGGCGCCGAAGGCGTGGACCTACGACAACATCGCGGCGATGAAGAAGCAGCTTCGCTCGATCGGGCTGTCGCTGGACTGGTCACGCGAGTTCGCGACCTGCGACCCCAGCTACTACAAGCATCAGCAGAAGATGTTCCTGGATTTCCTGCGCGCCGGCCTGGTCGAGCGCGAGAAGCGCAAGGTCAACTGGGACCCCGTTGACATGACCGTGCTCGCGAACGAGCAGGTGATCGACGGCCGCGGCTGGCGCTCGGGCGCTGTCGTCGAGCAGCGCGAGATGAACCAATGGGTCTTCAAGATCACGAAGTACTCGCAGGAGCTCTTGGACGCTCTCGACGGGCTGGATCGCTGGCCCGACAAGGTGCGGCTGATGCAACGCAATTGGATCGGCCGCTCCGAGGGCCTCTTGATCCGCTTCGCGCTGGATCCCACAACCACGCCGGACGGCGAGCGCGAATTGAAGATTTTCACGACGCGGCCCGACACGTTGTTCGGCGCCAAGTTCATGGCGATCTCGGCGGACCATCCGCTGGCGCAGGCCGCGGCGGCAAAGAATCCGAAGCTTGCCGAGTTCATCACGGAGGTCAAACGGATCGGCACCGCGCAGGAGGTCATCGACACCGCCGAGAAGCAGGGTTTTGATACCGGCATCAAGGCGATCCATCCGTTCGATCCGAACTGGAAATTGCCTATCTATGTCGCGAACTTCGTGCTGATGGAATACGGCACCGGGGCCATCTTCGGCTGCCCGGCGCATGACCAGCGCGACCTCGACTTCGTCAACAAATACGACCTCGGCAACACGCCTGTTGTCTGTCCGGAGGGGCAGGATCCGAAGACGTTCGTGATCACCGACACCGCCTATGACGGTGACGGCCGCATGATCAATTCGCGCTTCCTGGACGGCATGACCATCGAGCAGGCGAAGGAAGAAGTCGCGAAGCGGCTGGAGAGCGAGATTCGCGGCAACGCGCCCGTCGGCGAGCGCCAGGTGAACTTCCGCCTGCGCGACTGGGGCATTTCGCGCCAGCGCTATTGGGGCTGCCCGATCCCGATCATCCATTGCCCGAAATGCGACGTCGTGCTCGTGCCCGACAGCGCGCTGCCGGTAACGCTGCCGGAGGACGCGACCTTCGACAAGCCGGGCAATGCGCTCGACCACCATCCGAGCTGGAAGCACGTCACCTGCCCGCAATGCGGCGGGCCGGCACAGCGCGAGACCGACACCATGGACACCTTCGTGGATTCGTCCTGGTACTTCGCGCGCTTCACCGATCCCTGGAACGAGACATCGCCGACCACGCCTGAAGTCGCCAACCGGATGATGCCGGTCGACCAGTATATCGGCGGCGTCGAGCACGCGATCCTGCATCTGCTCTACAGCCGCTTTTTCACCCGCGCGATGAAGGCGACGGGCCACATCGCGATGGATGAACCGTTCGCCGGCATGTTCACACAAGGGATGGTGGTGCACGAGACCTACCAGAAGGCCGACGGTACCTACGTGATGCCGGCGGACGTGAAGATCGAGGTCGTCGGCAGCGAGCGGCGCGCGACGACGATCGACACCGGCGAAGCGATCACGATCGGCCCGATCGAGAAGATGTCGAAGTCGAAGAAGAACACGGTCGACCCCGACGACATCATCGCGACCTATGGCGCCGACGTCGCGCGCTGGTTCATGCTGTCGGACTCCCCGCCTGATCGCGATGTGATCTGGAGCGACGAGCGGGTGCAGGGCGCGGCGCGCTTCGTGCAGCGGCTGTGGCGGCTGGTGAATGAATCCGCCGAGATCGCGAAGGGTGCCCCAGTGGCCCGGCCGGCGTCATTCACCCCCGAGGCGCTCGCCTTGCGCAAGGCGGCCCACGGCGCGCTGGACAAGGTGTCCTCCGGGATCGAGCGGCTGCATTTCAATGTCTGCCTCGCCCATATCCGGGAATTCGCCAATGCGCTCGCCGAGACCCTGGCCAAGGGCGGCAAGCCGGCCCCCGACGTCGCCTGGGCGGTCCGGGAGGCCGCGGTCATCCTTGTTCAACTGTTCGCGCCCATGATGCCGCACCTCGCCGAGGAATGCTGGCAGGTTCTGGGCCAGGAGGCGCTGATTTCGGAGGCTTCCTGGCCGCAAATCGAACGCGATTTGCTGGTTGAAGACAGCGTGACCCTGGTGGTCCAGGTCAATGGCAAGAAGCGGGGTGATGTTACCGTGCCACGGGCGGCGGAAAATGCTGAGATCGAGGCTGCCGTTCTGGCGCTTGATGCGGTAAAAGCCGCCTTGGACGGCAAGCCCGTCCGCAAGGTGATCGTGGTGCCCATGAGGATCGTGAATGTCGTCGGCTAGGATCCGGATCGCTCTCCGGCTCGTCGCGGTGGCCGCTTTGGCTGCGGTGACGGCAGGTTGTTTCCAGCCGATGTATGCCGAGCATACCGACGGCACGCCGGCGTTGCGCGAGAAGCTGATGGGCGTCGAACTCCCGCCGATCAACGACAAGCCGAACGCGTCCCGCGAGGCCCGCATCGGCGTGGAAGTCCGCAATGCGCTGGCGTTCAAGCTCTATGGCAACGCCACCGGCATGCCGCCGACCCATCGGTTGGTGATCCGCTTCACGACCAGCCGCTCCTCGCTGATGATCGATCCGAACACGGCGCTGCCGACCGGCGAGAATTTTGGCATCGACGCGCAATACAACCTGGTCGAGATCGCCTCCAACAAGTCGGTGATGACGGGCTCCACCTTCTCGCGGGTGTCCTACGACATGCCGGGCTCCTACCAGCGCTTTACCCGCACGCGCGCGTTGCGCGACGCCGAAGATCGCGCCGCGCAGGAGATCGCGGACAACATCAATACCCGGCTGGCGTCCTTCTTCACCGCCGGGACCTGATCGCCGTTGGTCGCGCTCCGCGGAAAAGAGATCGACGCCTTCCTCGCCCGGCCCGATCCCGGCCGTCCGATCATCCTGCTCTACGGCCCCGACGCCGGCCTGGTGCGCGAGCGCGCCGATGCGCTGATGGCGTCCGCGGTCGACGACCCCAACGATCCGTTCTCGCTGGTCCGCCTCGACGGCGACGACCTCGCCGCCGAGCCTTCGCGTTTGGTGGATGAAGCGATGACGGTGCCGCTGTTCGGCGGACGGCGCGCGATCCGCGTCCGCGCCGGCTCGCGCAATTTTGCCAGCGGCGTCGAGACGCTGACGGATTCGCCGGTGAAGGACTGCCGCATCGTGATCGAGGCCGGCGACATCAGGCCGGATTCGCCGCTGCGCAAGATCTGCGAGCGCGCCAAGAATGCGGCGGCGATCGGCTGCTATCCCGACACTGAGCGCGATCTCGCCAAGCTGATCGACGACGAACTGCGGACATCCGGCCTGCGCATCGCGCAAGATGCCCGTGCCGTGCTGATGTCACTGCTCGGCGGCGACCGCCAGGCTTCGCGCAACGAAGTGCGCAAGCTCACGCTCTACGCCCACGGCAAAGGCGAGGTCACGCTTGAGGACGTGATGACCGTGGTGTCCGACGCATCCGAGCTGAAACTCGATCCGATCGTGGACAGTGCCTTCGCCGGCAATGCCGCCGCGGTCGAGACGGAGTTTGCGAAAGCGATGGTCGCCGGTACCTATCCCGGCGTCATCATCGCTGCCGCGCAGCGCCAGGCGGCCTGGCTGCACAAATCGGCGCTGGCGATTGCCGATGGTGCGCCGGCCGCGTCGGTGCTGGAGGGCGGATACCCGCGATTGCATTTCTCGCGGAAAGGTGCCGTCGAAATCGCACTCCGCAATTTCAGCCCGCAGCGGCTGGTCGGCATCATCGAGCAGCTCGGCACCGCGGCGCTTGATATGCGCAAGCAGAATTCGCTCGCCGCAGTGATCGCGCAACGCACCTTGCTCTCGATCGCCGCGAATGCGCGGCGGCGCGGGTAAGTTGCTAGCCGCCCTCGAGCCGCCGCATCACCTCGTCTAGCTGCTCGAGACTGCGGTAGCTGATCTGGACGGAGCCGCCGGGATCGCGGTGGTTGACGCTGACGGTCAAGCCCAGCGCATCGGAGACGCGCTTCTCCAGCGCGAGCGTGTCCGGGTCCTTCTCCTTGCCGGCGGCGCCGCCGCGCGCCTTCTGCGGCTTGCGCACCGGCACGCCCTCGTCATGTGCCAGCGCTTCGGCCTGGCGCACGTTGAGACCTTCGGCGACGATGCGCTTGGCGGCTGCGAGCGGATCGGGCACGCCGATCAGCGCGCGCGCATGGCCTGCGGACAATTCGCCGCTGGCGATGAAGGCCTGCACCTCGGCGGGCAGCTTCGTCAGCCGCATCATGTTGGCGACATGGCTGCGGCTCTTGCCGACATCCCGCGCGATATCTTCCTGACTGCGCTTGAACTCGTTGGCGAGCGCATGATAGCCCTGCGCCTCTTCCATCGGGTTGAGGTCTTCGCGCTGCACGTTCTCGATGATCATCATCTCGAGCGCGTCGCTATCGTTGACCTCGATCGGGACGATCGGCACCTCGTGCAGGCCGGCGAGCTGGGAGGCGCGCCAGCGCCGCTCGCCAGCGATGATCTCGTAGCGGTCCTGCGCGCCCTTGACCGGCCGCACCACGATCGGCTGGATCACGCCGCGCTGCTTGATCGAATCGGCGAGCTCACGGAGCTCGGCATCGGCGAAGCTGCGGCGCGGATTGCGTGGATTGGCCTTGAGGAATTCGATCGGCACCTTGCGCTGCGTGCGCGGCCGCTCGACATGCGCCGCCTCGCCGCCGACGTCCCCGATCAGACTTGCAAGCCCACGGCCCAGTCGCGAACGCGCTTCGTCGGCCATTGTCGCCAGCTCCCTTGGATTCACGTAGCAAACTCCGGAATTCGAATTTCAGATCGGTCGGATCGTAGGATGGGTAGAGCGCCGCGAACCCATCGCGCTCCTCGCATAGAAAGATGATGGGTTTCGCTGCGCGCTACCCATCCTACGAATGGTCCTTAATTCGTGCGCAACTCGCGTTCGCGCTGGATCACTTCGGTGGCGAGCTTCAGATAGGCTTCGCTGCCGACGCATTTGAGGTCGTAGACCAGCACCGGCTTGCCGTAGGACGGCGCCTCGGAGATGCGCACGTTGCGCGGGATCATGGTGTTGTAGACCTTGCTGCCCATGAACTGCCGGACGTCGGCGACGACCTGGTTCGACAGATTGTTGCGGGAGTCGAACATCGTCAGCACGATGCCGTGGATCGACAGGTTCGGGTTGAGCGTCGAGCGCACCTGCTCCACCGTCTGCAAGAGCTGCGACAGACCTTCGAGCGCGAAGAACTCGCACTGCAGCGGCACCAGTATCGCGTCCGACGCCGCCATCGCGTTCACGGTCAGCAGGTTGAGCGACGGCGGACAGTCGATCAGCACGTAAGTGTAATCGGCATCCGGCGAGGTGTTGTTGTTGAGCCCGGCGATCGCGTCGCGCAGGCGGAACGCGCGGCCCGGCGTCGTGCCGAGTTCAAGCTCGAGGCCGGAGAGATCCATGGTCGAGGGCGCTATGTGAAGCCGTGGCACCGCGGTCGCCACGACCGCCTCGCGCAGCGGCGCCTCGCCGATCAGAACGTCATAGGTAGAGCAGCCCCGATTGCGCCGGTCGATGCCGAGCCCGGTCGATGCGTTGCCCTGCGGATCGAGATCAACGACCAGGACCCGCTCGCCGATGGCCGCGAGTGCCGTCCCGAGATTGATCGCTGTGGTTGTCTTGCCGACGCCCCCTTTTTGGTTGGCAAGCGACAAGATGCGTGGATGGCCAGCCGGTTGTGGCACCCTATCCTCTTGATAAATCTCGTCAATTACGGTCATGGCGTTGCCCTGGTAATCCCCTGCGTAAAGCTCAACGTCGCACTATGGAGTTGAGCTCAACAATCCAGCCGTGTCCGCCGGTGCGACTCGGATGAAGCTGCGGCTCAATTTTCCAATATTTAGTGGCTTCGGTCAATTCGGCCTCTACATCTTGGCCTTTGAGAAACAGCGCTTTTGCACCCTTTCGCACCAACGGTTCCGCGAAGCCGATGAGCTGATGTAGCGGAGCCAGCGCCCGCGCGGTCACGCAATCGATCGGGCCGCTGATTCTTTCCACAATATCCCCGATGTCAGCCAGATGCACCGTCCCCGGCGCCGCTGTCACCCGCAGTGCTTCGCGGAGAAAGGCCGCTTTCTTGGCGTTACGCTCGACCAGGTGGACGCTAGTGCCAGGCGTGTCGGCGAGCGCGCAGGCGAGCACGACACCGGGAAAGCCGCCGCCGCTGCCGAGGTCGACCCAGACCTTGGCAGTTGGAGCGAGGTCGAGCAATTGCAGCGAATCAGCGATGTGGCGGGTCCAGAGTTCGGGCAGCGTCGACGGCGCAACGAGATTGGTCTTGGCCTGCCACTCCAGGAGAAGCGCGACGTAGCGGTCGAGCCGGGCTTCCGTTTCACGTGAAACGGGGGCGAGGGCGAGGGCCGCCCTCTTGTCGGCGGCTGCGCTCGGTAGCGCTCTGTTTAGCGATGCTTTGACCATGATTCGCAATGTCAGTCGGAAGCCAGGTTGTCATTGCGAGCGCAGCGAAGCAATCCATTGACGCCGTCGTGCTCGGATAAATGGATTGCTTCGCTGCGCTCGCAATGACGGTAGCGCGCCGTTTCACGTGAAACGCTTACGCGATCGCCGTCGCCTTCTTCCGCCGTGCCTCCCGACGCAGGTAAGCGGCCAGAATGCCCAGCGCCGCCGGAGTCATCCCGTCGATCCGCCCTGCCTGACCCACGGTCCGCGGCAGCGCAGCCTTCAGCCTGGCGCGCGCCTCGTTGGAGAGGCCGGGTACATCGTCATAGTCGACGCCGGTCAGGACAAGTCCCTCGTCGCGGCGGAAGGCATCGACGTCTGCGATCTGGCGCTTGAGATAGACATCGTACTTCGCGTCGATCTCCAGGTGCACGGCAGTCGATGGATCGACGACCGACAGCTCCGGCCAGATGCCGCGGAGCATCGACCACTCCACTTCGGGGTACGACAGCAGTTCAAAGGCGGAGCGGCGGACGCCATCACGGTTCAGCGCCAGCCCGTGTCTTATGGCCTCGTTGGGCGTAATCGAGAGCGACCTGGCCAGCGCCTTGGTGGCATTCAGCGCCGCCATCTTTGCGGTGTGGCGCTTGGAGCGGGCTTCGCCGACGCACCCCAACGCAATCCCCTTATCCGTCAACCGCTGGTCGGCATTGTCGGCCCGCAGCGTCAGCCGGTATTCGGCCCGCGAGGTGAACATGCGATAGGGCTCGGTGATCCCACGCGTGACCAGGTCATCGATCATCACGCCGAGATAGCCGTCGGCGCGGTCGAACACGATTGGATCAGTGCCGCCGGCAGCGAGTGCCGCGTTCAGGCCGGCGACGATCCCCTGCCCGGCTGCTTCCTCGTATCCGGTCGTGCCGTTGATCTGGCCAGCCAGAAACAGTCCGGGCAATCGCTTGGTCTCAAGCGTCGGATCGAGCTCACGCGGGTCGACATGGTCGTACTCGATCGCGTAGCCCGGCCGGACCATCTTGACCCGCTCAAGGCCGGGGATGGAGGCGAGGATCGCGAGCTGGACCTCTTCCGGAAGTGAGGTCGAGATGCCGTTGGGGTAGACCGTATTGTCGTCGATGCCTTCGGGCTCCAGAAAGATCTGGTGGCCATCGCGATCCCCGAAGCGGACGATCTTGTCTTCAATCGAGGGGCAATAGCGCGGCCCAGTGCTCTTGATCTGACCGGAATACATCGGCGAACGATGCACATTGGCCCGGATTACCTCATGGGTCTTGGGCGTGGTGCGAGTGATCCCGCACTGGATCTGGGGCGTCGTGATCCGGTCCGTCATGATGGAGAACGGCTCAGGCGGATCATCGCCTGGCTGCATCTCGACTGCAGACCAGTCGATCGTGGTGCCATCCAGGCGCGGAGGCGTCCCGGTCTTCAACCGGCCAAGCGTAAAGCCCAGACGCTCGAACGAAGCTGAAAGCCCCATGGCCGGAGCCTCACCGACCCGGCCGGCGGGCCAATTCTTCTCGCCGAGATGGATCAAACCGCGCAGGAAGGTGCCGGTCGTGATCACAACGGCGCAGGCGGAGATCATCCGCCCGTCTCCGAGGCGAATTCCATTGATGCGGCCATTGGAGGTCAGGAGATCATCCGCCTCGCCCTCGACTACGATCAGGTTGCCGGTCTCAAGGATCGCCGCCTGCATCGCAGCGGCATAGAGCTTGCGGTCGGCCTGAGCGCGCGGACCACGGACGGCAGGACCCTTGCGGCGGTTCAGCATCCGAAACTGAATGCCGCCGGCATCCGCGACCCGGCCCATCAAGCCGTCGAGAGCGTCAACTTCGCGGACCAAATGACCCTTGCCGAGGCCTCCGATCGCGGGATTGCAGGACATCGCGCCGATGGTCGAAAAACGATGCGTCACCAGCGCCGTCTTCGCGCCCATCCGGGCAGCCGCACTGGCGGCCTCGCAGCCAGCATGGCCGCCACCGATGACGATGACGTCGAATGAAAGCGATTGGGTAGACATGCGCAAACTTCTAGCGCGGAGCGGTGAAAGTCGAAAGACAAGTTTCAACGAGCCTGATCCGCTGTTTCACGTGAAACAGGGTGCCGGTCCTGTGTTCCACCGACCCCCTGCGCCGGGTGTTTCACGTGAAACAGTGCCGGCAGGGGGCAAAGGTCGAGAACTCACGTCGAGAAGCGCGGCGCCGGTGCTGCGCGGTCGGATCGTCAGCTCAGGTTGAAGACGATACCCAAAGCGAGCCAGCCGGACGCCACGGAGGCCAGCGACAGCAACATGTCGATTGCGGCATCCGAGCCCTTAAGCCGGCTCTGCCAGGCCTGGGCCGATTCATTGGTCCACTTACGGAAGCCGCTATTAGTCGTCAGTGACGGTGGCAGTCGTTGATGGTTCCGCCAAGTCCGCCGCAGCAGATAAGGCAGCATCACGGCCATCAGCAGGAACAGATTGACGATTGCGAGAGGAAGTTCGGTGTCGTTCTGACGATCAAACAATATCCTGGCCGCCAGATCGAAGAAGGCGACGAGCCCGATAGCGGCCTTGTAGACCAGCGGATGGAATCCGGAAGGCCCTGTCCGGTGGGAGTTCCGTGCGCCCCGTTAGATGTTTTGCCATGACCCTTCTCCAGCATCTGCGAGGAGCGATCGGCCGCCAACGGTTCGGCAGCAAGATGGATAACCAGGACGGATAAGACGCAGTTTCGTTAAGCCTCGTTCATGATTTGCGGGACCTGAGGAGCGAGTATGGTGTCGTTTTCCGGATCGGCTTCCCTGACTCAGTGGCCTACTGATCCAGCGACCTACTTCCCGACGCAGAATTCCCGAAAGATCACGTCGAGGATGTCCTCGACATCCACGCGGCCGAGAAGCCGTCCGAGACTATAGGCGGCCGCCCGGAGTTCCTCCGCGGCAAGTTCTTCGCCTGCCCCGACCACATCGATCGCCCGCCGCAACGATTCGGCCGTCTCCCGCAACAGCTTGCGCTGCCGCGTCCGGGTAATCAGACTGCCCTCGCCAGATCCGAAGCAGTCGTGCGCAAAGCCGACAAGGGCCGCGATCAGTTCCGGAATCCCTTCCCCGCTCCGAGCAGAGATCCTGAACCTAGCGCACGGTAGTTCCGATCCTTGTAGCTCCGACGCCGAAGCATCCAGATCGATCTTGTTACGCACCAACCAGACCGGCGCGGACCCGTCGTTTGAAGCTGCCGCGCTCATCCTATCGGTGAGCCACAAAACCAGGTCGGCTTCTTCGGCGCGGGCACGGGCGCGGCGCACCCCCTCCTGCTCGATCGGATCGTCGGTCTCTCGAATTCCGGCGGTGTCGATCACCGTCACCGGGTAGCCGTCGAGATCGAGCTGCACTTCAATGACGTCGCGCGTCGTGCCGGCGTGCGGCGAGACGATCGCGACGTCGCGCCGCGCAAGCTGGTTGATCAAGGTCGACTTGCCGACATTAGGCGGACCCGCGATTGCGACCACCAAACCGTCGCGAAGTCGTTCGCTCTGCGCCTGGGCCGCCAGCACCTGCTGAATTTCGGTCAGCAGCGCTTTGACCTTCGTGAGCGCCGGCGCGATCAGTTCCGCCGGCACGTCGCCCTCGTCGGAAAAATCGATACCAGCCTCGATCAGAGCCGATGCTTCGATGATCTCAGCGCGCCAGTCGCGTGCGCGATCGCCGAGCAGGCCCTTCAACTGGCGCAGCGCCTGGCGGCGTTGCCGATCAGTGTCGGCATGAATGAGGTCGTCGAGGCCCTCGGCCTCGGTCAGATCGAGCTTGCCGTTCTCGAAGGCGCGGCGGGTGAATTCGCCGGCCTCGGCAGGCCGAACGTCATCAACGCCAGCGAGCGCATTGAACACCGCGCCGAGCACGGCCCGCCCACCATGGACATGAAATTCGGCGACGTCCTCGCCCGTGGCACTCGCGGGCGCTGGGAACCAGAGGACCACCGCATCGTCGATCGGCTGGTCGGTGGCATCCTTCAGCAGCGTTCTGGTCGCCATCCGCGCCGATGGAATCTTGCCAGCCAACTTCACCAATGCTGGACCAGCTTGCGGCCCCGACACCCGGACGATGGCGATCGCACTTGGCGGTCGCCCCGAGGAAAGCGCAAAGATGGTCTGGTCTCGCGGATGCATCGCCTATTTGTTAGCGAACGGCCGGGAAGGCAACGCACAATTCGCGCGTCTCATCATTCGCGCCTACGCTGCATCGCAGCAATCAGCCAATCTTGCTGCAGCAATTGTGCAGCAATTTGCTACGAGATTGGAGGCGCCCCATCATCGGCAGATCCGCGAATTGAAGAAGTATAATAATTATCAAATACTTAGATGACGGAATTCTGGAACCATGCGGTTATGCTGCAGCTATACCGCAGCATAACCAGATATATTGCACCGCAACATAAGCGGACCTGTCGGCCGGCGCTTACGTGTTCATCGAATCGAAGAACTCGGAGTTGTTTTTCGTATTCCGGAGCTTATCGAGCAGGAAGTCGATGGCGTCCATCGTACCCATCGGATTGAGGATCCGGCGCAGCACGTACATCTTCTTCAGAACTTGCGGATCGGTGATCAGCTCTTCCTTGCGGGTGCCGGAGCGGGAAATGTCGATCGCCGGGAAGGTCCGCTTGTCGGAGACCTTGCGGTCGAGGATCAATTCGGAGTTACCGGTTCCCTTGAACTCTTCGAAGATCACTTCGTCCATGCGGCTGCCGGTATCGACCAGCGCGGTGGCGATGATGGTGAGCGAGCCGCCCTCCTCGATGTTGCGGGCGGCACCGAAGAAGCGCTTCGGTCGCTGCAGCGCGTTGGCGTCGACACCGCCGGTCAGCACCTTGCCGGATGACGGCACCACCGTGTTGTAGGCGCGGCCCAGGCGCGTGATCGAGTCGAGCAGGATAACCACGTCGCGGCCATGCTCGACCAAGCGCTTGGCCTTCTCGATCACCATCTCGGCCACCTGGACGTGACGCACGGCGGGTTCGTCGAAGGTCGAGGACACCACCTCACCCTTCACCGAGCGCTGCATGTCGGTGACTTCTTCCGGACGCTCGTCGATCAGAAGCACGATCAGATAGCATTCGGGATGATTGTGCGTGATCGAATGCGCGATGTTCTGCATCAGCACGGTCTTACCCGTGCGCGGCGGCGCCACGATCAAGGCGCGCTGGCCCTTGCCGATCGGCGCAACGATGTCGATCACCCTTGCAGAAAGGTCTTTTCGCGTCGGGTCATCGATTTCCATCCGAAACCGCTGATTGGGAAACAGCGGCGTCAGGTTGTCGAAATTGACCTTGTGCTTGGACTTCTCAGGGTCCTCGAAATTGAGCGAGTTGACCTTCAGCAACGCAAAATAGCGCTCGCCCTCTTTCGGGCTGCGGATGTGGCCTTCGATCGTATCGCCGGTGCGCAGGCCGAAGCGGCGGATCTGCGAGGGCGAAACGTAGATGTCGTCAGGGCCCGGCAGATAATTGGCATCGGGCGAACGGAGGAAGCCGAAACCGTCCGACAACACCTCGACGACACCTTCACCGATAATGTCGGTTTCCTGGATCGCAAGCTGTTTGAGGATGGCGAACATCAGCTCCTGCTTGCGCATGGTGCTGGCGTTTTCGACCCCATTTTCCTCGGCAAACGAGACAAGCTCGGCCGGCGTCTTGGACTTGAGGTCTTGAAGTTTGATTTCCCGCATGGGGGTGGTCCTGTGGAGCATTTTTTAGAGAAGGATCTTGCGAGGTGGCTTTGAGAAAAAGCGGACGCAAAAATGAAGGTCCGCAGGTCTAAGCAAGGAAAGCGCCGGTGGAGGCTTCAAACCTGATGTGGCGGCCGGCCCGTTGATGGAACCGGAACGCGATCACATCCGCCTGCGTGGGGTGGGATTGAGACAAATATAGAAAATCGCTTTGCGCTCCGCAAGAAGGACTGAAGCCTGATTCCTGGGCAAACGGCTCCTCTAGAACGGCTTGACCACCACAAGAATGACGATGCCGATCATCAGGACAGTCGGCACCTCGTTGATAATCCGATAAAATTTCTGGCTTCGGGTATTCCGGTCGGCGGCAAAATCCTTCATCCAGCGGGCAAAAAATCCGTGGACGCCGGAGAGCACGAGCACCAGCAAGAGCTTGCCATGCAGCCAGCCGGAGCTGAACCAGTGACCAGTCCAGGCCAGATAGAGGCCAGCGAGCCAGGTAACGATCATGGCCGGATTGATGATCGCCCTTAGGAGGCGCCGTTCCATGATCTTGAAGGTCTCGGACTGCTTGGAGCCTTTCTCGGCCTCGCAGTGATAGACGAACAGACGTGGCAGATAGAGCATGCCGGCCATCCAGGAGATCACCGCAATGATGTGCAGCGCCTTGATCCACTCATAGATCCCGTCTTGCATCGTGATCGCCGTGCTCCTGGAACATCTCGGGCAGCCTCGCCGTTTCAAAAGAAGGCCTGCCAGCGAGGTTACGGATACATATCCGCAAGCACCGCTCTCTTAAAACCAATTAATTTTAGAATCTTAGGTTTGAGTCTAAGTGACCGTGAATTTGACTCACGCAACGCGATCCCGCCGTTCTCGGGTGCTTGTTCACACCGCTCAACAATTCGGCCCGCACTGTCGCGCAATGGAATATCGCCCAAGGCCTCAAGCGCTTGCGGCGTTCCTTGACCAGCTTATCAAGAGACAAATTCACATATTCTCACTATCATCCCACCGGCACGGCGGACTTGTCCTCGGGGGAGGCGCTGTGAAGAAAAGGTTTAGATATCCCTAAGGCGGCGATCTCAGCTGAAAAGTTGTAGGCAACCTCCACAGGGATTCACAGGATAGACAGAGGTTCTGGTGCCTACATCAGGCAATTACTTTCACCTGCATCTGGTGTCGGACTCAACCGGCGAGACGCTGATCACGGTGGCGCGCGCGGTGGCCGCGCAATACGCCAATGTCTCACCGGTCGAACACGTCTATCCGCTGGTGCGCAGCCAGAAGCAGCTCGACCGCGTGCTGGATGAAATCGAGGAATCGCCCGGGATCGTGCTGTTCACGCTGCTCGAGAAAGATCTCGTCAGCCGGCTGGAAGCCAAATGCAGGGAGATCAACGTCCCGAGCCTGTCGATCATTGGGCCGGTGATGCAGTTGTTCGAGGCGTATCTGGGTGCGGCCACTTCGGGTCGGGTCGGCGCGCAGCACGTGCTGAACGCGGAATATTTCAAGCGCATCGATGCGCTGAACTACACGATGATGCATGACGACGGCCAGCATGTCGAAGGCCTTGAGGAGGCTGATGTCGTTCTGGTCGGGGTGTCCCGCACCTCGAAGACGCCGACGTCGATCTATCTCGCCAACCGCGGCATCCGCACCGCAAATGTCCCGCTCGTACCCGGCATTCCGCTGCCGCATCAACTGGAGCACCTGAAGAAACCGCTGGTGGTCAGCCTCCATGCGACGCCGGAGCGCCTGATCCAGGTCCGGCAAAACCGGCTCTTGAGCATGGGCGCGGCGTCCGGCAATGACGAATATATCGACAGGCAGGCGGTTACCGATGAAGTCGCGTTCGCGCGCCGCCTGAGCGCCAAGTTCAACTGGGCGCTGCTGGACGTCACGCGACGTTCGATCGAGGAGACGGCCGCAGCGGTGATGAAGCTCTATAATGACCGCCAGCGGCAGCGGCCGCTGGAGTGATTCGGTGGCGATGACGATCTGGCGCGGAAAAAGTCCGCTGATTCTCGCCTCCCAGAGCCGTGCGCGAAAAATGCTGCTGGCCAATGCGGGGATCGCGTTCGAGGCGATGCCGGCGGATATCGACGAACGGGCGATCCAGGAAAATTCAGGCCTTTCGGCGCCGGCGGAAATCGCGTTGCTGCTGGCGCGCGAAAAGGCCTTGTTCGTTTCCTCCGGGCGGCCGGGACGATTCGTCGTCGGCGCCGACCAGACCCTGGCGCTCGGCGATCGATTGTTCACCAAACCCGCTGGCCGCGATCAGGCGGCCGAACAATTGCGTGCGCTCGCGGGTCGGGTTCACGAACTGCATTCCGCCGTTGCCGTCGCCCAAGACGGCAAAATACTGTTTGCCGACACCAGCGTGGCACGCATGTCGATGCGCCCGCTTCGCGAGGACGAGATCACCGCCTATCTGGGCCAGGCCGGCGAGGCCGTGACCACCAGCGTTGGCGCCTATCAGCTCGAAAGCCTCGGGGTACATCTGTTCGAGCGCATCGACGGTGACCATTTCACCATCCTCGGCCTGCCGCTATTGTCGCTGTTAGCCTTCCTGCGCAGCGAGAATTTGCTGGCAATCTGACATGTTTCCGAGTGATGACTGAAAGATGCTGATCCTGGGACTGACCGGCTCGATCGGGATGGGGAAATCCACCACCGCGAAACTGTTCGCGGAAGCTGGCGTCCCCGTCTATGACGCCGACGCGACCGTGCACCAACTCTACGAAGGCGAAGCGGTGCCGGCGATCGAAGCTGCCTTCCCCGGCACCACCGCTGATGGCAAGGTGGATCGTGCAAAGCTCTCCGCGCGCGTGGTCCACGATCCAGCGGCGATGAAGCAGCTGGAGCAGATCGTCCACCCGATGCTCGGCGCGTCTCGGCAGAAATTCTTTGCGGATGCGGAAGCCTCCGGCGCGCCCGTTGTGGTCGTCGACGTGCCGCTGCTGTTCGAGACCGGCGGAGAGAAACGGGTCGATGCGGTGGTCGTCGTGACGACCTCGCCGGAAATACAGCGCGAGCGCGTGCTGGCACGGGGCACGATGGACGACGAGAAACTCGATGCGATTCTGGCGCGACAATTGCCCGATGCCGAGAAACGCAAGCGGGCGGATTTCGTGGTGGATACCTCACACGGCCTTGATCCCGTGCGCGCGCAAATCAAGGACATTCTAGCTGAGGTCGTTAAGATGCCGAAGCGGCGAATCTGATTCGCCTGGTATTCTGCGGTCCTAAAAATCCATGCGCGAAATCGTTCTCGATACCGAAACCACCGGCCTTGATCCGCTGCGCGGCGATCGGCTGGTCGAGATCGGTTGCGTCGAAATCTTCAACCGCATGCCGACCGGGCAAACCTACCACGTCTACATCAATCCCGAGCGGGACATGCCGGCCGAGGCTTTCGCCGTTCACGGCCTCTCGACCGAATTCCTGGCCAGCAAGCCGGTGTTCACCGAAGTTGTCGACGAATTCCTGGCGTTCATCGCCGACACTCCGCTGGTGATCCATAACGCCTCGTTCGACATCAGCTTCATCAATGCCGAACTCGATCGAATCAAGAGGCCGGTGATCGCCAAGGATCGGCTGGTCGACACCCTGCTCCTGGCACGCCGGAAACATCCGGGCGTGTCGAATCGGCTCGACGATCTCTGCTCGCGCTATTCGATCGATAATTCCCGCCGCACCAAGCACGGCGCGTTGCTCGATGCCGAGTTGCTGGCGGAGGTTTATGTCGACCTGATCGGGGCGCGGCAATCGCAGCTCATCCTCGCCTCGGAAGCCGAGATCACCCAGGTCGGCCATGGCGATATGCCGCGGCGGCAGCGCGAGATTCCGCTGGCGCCGCGGGTGACCGACGCGGAGCGCGAGGCACACCGCGCCTTCATCGCGACCCTCGGCGACAAGCCGATCTGGAACGAGTACCTGCCGGCGGCGGCCGAAGCCGCCGCGTAGATTCCTTAAGATCAGCTCGGTTTCACGCCGGGTGCCGGGGCGGCTTGTGTCGCTGCCTGCCGCTCCATGTTCTGGCGGTATAGGCCGACGAAATCGACGGGATCCAGCATCAAGGGCGGGAAGCCGCCATCGCGCACGGCGGTGGCGATGATCTCGCGCGCAAACGGGAACAGCAGCCGCGGGCATTCGATCATCACCAGCGGGTGCAGGTTCTCCTGCGGCACATTCAGGATCCGGAACACGCCGGCATATTGCAGATCGAAGCTGAACATCACCTTGCCGGCACTCTCGGCCTTGCCTTCGACCGACAGGGTCACTTCATATTCGCTCTCGGCGAGATTCCTGGCCGAAACATTGATCTGGATATTGATCGCCGGTTGCTGCTCCTGCGGCCCGAGCGAGGCCGGCGCGTTCGGGTTCTCGAACGAGAGATCCTTGGTGTATTGCGCCAGCACGTTGAGCTGGGGCGGGGCCTGCTCGGGGGGTGCGCCGTTGCCGTTGGTCATGGGAAGCTCTCCTGAGCACTGGCGATCGGAGACGGTCTGACGTCCGAAGCCGCAGTTAAGGTTTTGGAAATGCTGGTGCCGGGCGAGTGGCTATCATAGCCCCACACCGCACCACAAGGCGACAGTCCTTGATTGCCAAACCTTCGCCGATTTGGCGCCGAGATCGTCAATCGCGGCTGAAAGGCGGCACCATTTGCGCCCTAAATATTTGAAGATGCGTGATTTCCAGGCATCATCGGATTTCCCCTCGCGGCCAAAACGCGCTAGAATGGCCGCGCCAAAACGCGCCATTGGCCGAGCGTAGTTTCGTGCCTACATGCTGCGGACTCAATTGGCGAGGTAATCTCCGCCGTTTCCTGAGCGGAACGCCCGCTGGGGGCGGACCGTTGCCGGTGCAGATCAGAAAGCGAACACGACGTGGATATCTACACCATCATTTTCCTGGCGCTGGCCGTCTTCATTTTCCTGCGCCTGCGGAGTGTCCTCGGACAGCGCACCGGCAGCGAGCGGCCCCCCTATGACCGTGCGGCCCCGAATGTGCTGCAGCGGGACAATAATGTCGTCCCGATGCCGGGCTCGGTGATCGACCAGCCGCCTCCGCTGCCGAGCAAGGACGTGACGCCGCCGTCCGACCGCTGGAAGGGAATTGCGGAACCCGGTACGGCGCTGGCGCAGGGGCTGGACGCCATTGTCGCCCAGGACTCCTCGTTCGATGCACGCCATTTCATCTCGGGTGCGCGAAGCGCCTACGAGATGATCGTGCTGGCCTTTGCCAACGGCGATCGCCGCGCCTTGCGCGACCTGCTGTCGAGTGAGGTCTATGACAGCTTCGATGCCGCGATCAAGGATCGCGAGAAGCACGAGCAGAAGACCGAAACCCGCTTCGTCTCGATAGACAAGGCCGAGATTGTCAGCGCGGAAGCACGCGACCGTGCGGCACAGGTCACGGTCCGCTTTGTGTCGCAGATGATTTCCGTCACCCGCGACAAGGCCGGTACCATCGTCGACGGCAACCCGGAAAAGGTCGCCGATATCACCGATGTCTGGACATTCGCCCGCGATACGGCGTCGCGCGATCCGAACTGGAAACTGGTTGGCACTGGAAGCGCCCACTGATCGGCTTCGCCTTGCGCGTCTCACGGCCGCGTGCTGCGCAATCGCTCTTCTATGCTCAACGGCCGCGCTAGAAGCGCGCGCAAGGTCGCCAGCGAAGGCGACCAAGCATTCGGCCGTCCAGCACACCCGTCACCTCCCCTATCCGAACCTGGAGTTGCCGCTGCAGATCAGCAGCAGCCAGTATGAACCGCTGGCCTGGACCGACATGCCGGGCTGGAGCGATGACGATCACCTTGCGGCCTATAAGGCCTTTCGCGCGAGCTGCCGGCCGATCGCCGCCGAGCACGGGCTGCCCTCGGAATCGAGGGCGCTCGGCACCTCGTTGCGCGATCCCTGCCGCATCGCCAAGGGGCCGGAGCTCACCGACGAAGCCAAGGCGAAAGCCTTCTTCGAGGAGCATTTCCTGCCCTTGCGCATCTCGCGGCTCGGCGAGGGCGAGGGTTTCGTCACCGGCTATTACGAGCCAGTGCTGGATGGGTCGCGGACCCAGACCGACGTCTACAACGTGCCGGTCTACCGCCGGCCGTCGAACCTGTTCGTCCGCGGCGCCAAGCAGAGCTCGAGCGGCCTGCCGAACAAGGGCCAGGTGTTCCGCAAGATCGGCCGCCGCAAGCTCGTGCCCTACTATGATCGCGCCGAGATCGAGGACGGTGCGATCGCCGGCCGCGGCCTCGAGATCTGCTGGCTCAAGGAGCAGACCGATTTGCTATTCGCGCAGATCCAGGGCTCGGCGCGGGTGCGCTTCGAGGACGGCTCGACATTGCGCATCAACTATGATGCCCACAACGGCTATCCCTACACGCCGGTTGGCCGCATTTTGATCGACCGCGGCATCATCCCGAAAGAGCAGATGTCGATGCAGAAGATCAGGGACTGGATGGCGCAGAACCCTGACGGCGCCAAGGAATTGCGGCGGCAGAACCGCTCCTATGTCTTCTTCCGCGAGGTGCAGCTCTCCGACAAGGACGAGGCGGTCGGCGCGCAGGGCGTGCCGCTGACGCCGGGCCGCTCGATCGCGGTGGACAAGGCGCTGCACGTCTATGGCACGCCGTTCTTCATCGAGGGCGAATTGCCGATCGAGTCAGAGCAATCGAAGACGCCGTTCCGCCGCCTGATGATCGCGCAGGATACCGGCTCGGCGATCGTCGGCCCGGCCCGCGCAGACCTTTATTTCGGTGCCGGAGCCGATGCCGGAAAAGTGTCGGGCCGGCTGCGGCACAATATGCGCTTCGTGATGCTGGTGCCGAGGAGCCTCGATCCCGTTGCCCGCGGGCGCAAAATGCCGGTGCCGGATGAGCGGCCGTCGGAAAAGATCGCAAAGCTGTTTCCGCAAGTTGATCCGCAGAAGGAAAAGAGCGCGGCGAAGCCTGCGGATGCATCCGCGTCGACCAGCGCGGTGCCGATGCCGGAGCCGCGGCCCGCCATCAAGACTGATGAGCCGCGGCGTCATCGGCACTACCGCCATTACCGCACCTACAGATGAAGCGTCCCGTTCCGATTGCAGATCCCGCGCCGCCGCGGCGAAGGCGCGCGCTCAGTGAAGAAGAGCGTGCGCTGTGGGAAAGCGTCGCGAAGCAGGTCAAGCCGCTGCGCAAACGCCAACCCGCTGTGAAGACGCATGCCGGACCCGAAGCGGAGACCAAGGCCGCCGCCAAAACTGCAGCGCCGGCGAAACCGATCCCAGTCAAATCAGCACCGGTGCCGCGTCCGCAGACGCCGCCGCCACTGACACCGATTGGCCGCCGCGAGCGCGCGCAACTGTCGCGCGGCAAGAAGGAGATCGACGCCCGGCTCGACCTGCACGGCATGACGCAGACGCGCGCGCATCGCGTGCTGCTCACGTTCTTGCAACGCGCGCACAGCGACGGGCTGACTTTCGTGCTCGTCATCACCGGCAAGGGCAAAGCCGGCGGCGGCGATTCCGAGCGTGGCGTGCTGCGCCGCCAGGTGCCGCAATGGCTGAGCCTGCCCGAATTCCGCGCGCTCGTCGTCGGTTTCGAGGAAGCCCATATCGGCCACGGCGGCGAGGGCGCGCTCTACGTGCGCGTGCGGCGCGCGAGGGTCTAGTCGATTCGTCATTGCGAGGAGCGAAGCGACGAAGCAATCCATCTCTCCGCAAGTGGAGAGATGGATTGCTTCGCTGCGCTCGCAATGACGGTTGGGCTTACAAAATAAACCGGCTCAAATCGGCGTTCTTGGCGAGGTCGCCGACATGCTTGCGCACATAATCGGCATCGACCGTGATGGTGTCGCCGTGGCGATCGGGCGCGGTGAAGGAGATTTCGTCCAACACCCGCTCCATCACCGTCTGCAGCCGCCGCGCGCCGATATTCTCGACGGTGGAGTTGACGGCCACTGCGACGTCGGCGAGCTCGTCGATCGCGGAGTCGGTAATCTCGAGTTTCACGCCTTCGGTCTGCATCAGCGCGACATATTGCTTGATCAGCGACGCCTCAGGCTCGGTCAGGATGCGGCGCATGTCGTCGCGCGTCAGCGCCTGCAATTCGACGCGGATCGGCAGGCGCCCCTGCAGCTCCGGCAGCAGGTCAGAGGGTTTTGCGATATGGAATGCGCCGGAGGCGATGAACAGGATGTGATCGGTCTTCACCGGGCCGTGCTTGGTTGTAACAGTGGTGCCCTCGATCAGCGGCAGCAGGTCGCGTTGCACGCCTTCGCGCGAGACGTCGCCGCCGGCGCGATTTTCGCGCACGCAGATCTTGTCGATCTCGTCGAGGAACACGATGCCGTTGTTCTCGACCGCATTGATCGCTTCCTGCACCAGTTGGTCGGTGTCGAGCAGCTTGTCGGATTCCTCGTTGACGAGGATTTCGTGCGAGCCCGCCACCGTCAGACGCCGGGTCTTGGTGCGGCCACCCATCTTGCCGAAGATGTCGCCGATTGAAATCGCGCCCATCTGCGCGCCCGGCATGCCCGGAATCTCGAACATCGGGAAGCCGCCGGAGGACTGCGTCTCGATCTCGATCTCCTTGTCGTTCAATTCGCCGGCGCGCAATTTCTTGCGGAAGGATTCGCGCGTCGCCGGGCTCGAGCCCGGTCCGACCAGGGCGTCCAGCACGCGCTCCTCGGCGGCAAGTTGTGCCCGCGCCTGCACGTCCTTCCGCTTGCGCTCCCGGATCAGCGCAATCGCGACCTCGACGAGATCGCGCACGATCTGCTCGACATCGCGGCCGACATAACCGACCTCGGTGAATTTGGTGGCTTCGACCTTGAGGAACGGCGCGCCGGCAAGCTTTGCCAGTCGTCGCGCTATTTCCGTCTTGCCGACGCCGGTCGGCCCGATCATCAGGATGTTCTTCGGCAGCACTTCCTCGCGCAGGGAACCGGAAAGCTGCAGCCGCCGCCAGCGGTTACGCAAGGCAATGGAGACCGCACGCTTGGCGTCGGTCTGGCCGACGATGAAACGGTCGAGTTCGGAAACGATTTCGCGGGGGGAGAAGTCGGTCATGTCACCTAGCTAGGGGTTCAAGGCTGCGAGAGCAAGCTGAGGTTAGATCGCCGTCGGGCTGGAAATCATGTCGAGTTCGTAATCTGCGGTCATGCGTCACAGACCATCAGGAGCGCCGGGCCGTCGGGCGTGTGGATCATGCGGACTTTCTCAAATCCCGCCTTTTCATAGGCGCGCACGGCGCGAGCATTATTCGGATCGGGATCGGTGACGATGCGCGGCGCGCCCTGCCCCAACCGCTCGATGACGAAGCGGCGGATTAATGCCGAGCCGTGTCCGCGCCCGATCATGTCGGGCTCGCCGATGAAGAGATCGATGCCGCGCGTGCCTTCGGGATGTGCTCCGAAGCCTTCATTCCAGGCCGTCAGCGCGTAGCACTGCAGGTAAGCGAAATCGTTGCCATCGACGGAGATGATGAACTGGTCCATTGCCGGCTCATCAAGATCGCCACTCACCAGCGCATATTGCTCGGATGGATCGCCCCACCATTCCCGGACATGCGGTAGCGCCAGCCAGCGCTCGATCAGCGCAAGGTCGGCCGTCGTCATTTCCCGGAAGGTGTAGAGTCCCATGAGATCATGATCCGGTTGGGTTGAATCGGATCATGACCTCATTTCTTTGTCTGAGCATGATCTCCGCGCAAACGCTTCGCATTTGTCGCGAGGAAAACCGGTTCCCACTTTTCCGGATCATGCTTCAGCCGCCCAGCGTCTCGATCGTCACGTTCCGGTTGGTATAGACGCAGATGTCGGCGGCGATATCGAGCGAGCGGCGCACGATCGCCTCGGCATCCTTGTCGCTGTCGATCAAGGCGCGCGCCGCGGCCAATGCGTAATTGCCGCCGGAGCCGATCGCCATGACGCCGGCTTCCGGCTCCAGCACGTCGCCGGTTCCGGTGAGGACGAGCGAGACGTCCTTGTCGGCCACGATCATCATCGCCTCCAGCCGCCGCAGATAGCGGTCGGTCCGCCAGTCCTTGGCCAGCTCCACAGCCGCCCGGGTCAATTGTCCCGGATATTGCTCGAGCTTGCTTTCCAGCCGCTCGAACAGCGTGAAGGCATCGGCGGTGGCGCCGGCAAAGCCGCCGATCACGTCGCCCTTGCCGATCCTGCGCACTTTCTTGGCGTTGGCCTTGATTACGGTCTGGCCGATCGAGACCTGTCCGTCACCGCCGATCACCACCTTGCCGCCCTTGCGGACGGTGACGATCGTGGTGCCGTGCCAGCCGGCCGGCTCGTTTGGGGATGCTTGCATGGGGTACCTCATTGTCCGAGCAGATTTAGGCGGTCGGCCAGTGGCTTACAATCGGGTCATTTGAGGCCGGTTTGGTCACCATGGCCGCAACTTGGCCGTTTTTGGTGTCATCCCGCAGTAGCGAAGGGGTCATCGGCCTGTTAAAAGACGCCCGTTTTTCGGCACGGGAAAGCTCAATTTTCATGCGCACGGCGACGATCAAGCGCAAGACCAAGGAGACCGACATCGAGGTGGCGGTCAACCTCGACGGGTCGGGTGTGTCCCAGGTTTCGACTGGGATCGGCTTCTTTGACCATATGCTCGACCTCCTGGCGCGGCATTCGCGCGTCGATATCACGGTCAGGGCCGAGGGCGATCTCCACGTCGATTACCACCACACCACCGAGGATGTCGGGATTGCGCTCGGACAGGCCGTGAAACAGGCGCTCGGCAACATGGCGGGCATCACCCGCTATGCCTCGATCCACATGCCGATGGACGAGACGCTGTCGCGCGTGGTGATCGACATTTCGGGCCGTCCGGTGCTGGTGTTCAAGGTCGCCTTCCCCCGCGACAAGATCGGCGAGTTCGACACCGAGCTGGTGCGCGAATGGTTCAATGCGTTTGCGATGAACGCCGGCGTGACTTTGCACGTCGAGACCCTATATGGCGAGAACAGCCATCATATCGCCGAATCCTGTTTCAAGGGTCTTGCGAGAGCGCTTCGCGCGGCTGTCGCGATCGATCCGCAGGCCGCGGGCGAAGTGCCCTCCACCAAGGGCAAGCTCGGCGGCTGATCTTTCGGGCGTGGCCCGGAAAACTCGGTCCCGGCTTTCCCTCGCGACAAACGCGAAGCGTTTGCGCGGAGATCATGCCAAACCAAAACTTCGCGGCGGAGAGTTTTGATGCCGGTCTACACAGTGCATGCCCCCGTAGGGAACAATGCCGATCTTGCGGCGACTGACAGGTTCACCTTCGTGCGCGACGGCTTTCATTTCTGGGCGGCGGTTGCGAGCGTGATCTGGCTGGCCTGGCACCGGCTGTGGCTGGCGCTGATCGGCTGGGTCGTGTTGATGGCGGCGGTCGATTACGGCCTGGCAAAGCTCGGCATCGGCCGCGGCACGATCCTGGCCGTCGATGTCGTGCTGGCGCTGCTCTTGGGATTCGAGGCGGCAAGCCTGAAGCGCTGGACCTTGTCGCGCGGCAGATGGCGCCAGCTCGACATCGTTGTGGCCGATGACGAGGAATCCGCCGAGCGCCGCTTTTTCGATCGCTGGACCGCAGCGCATCGCGGCGTCGTCAACGACCAATGGTCGGTCGACCGCGGTGGCCCGCCGCCGACGCGGAACAATCCGGGCCAGCCGTTCTCCAAGCCGCCGCCGCTGCCGCAGGGCGGCATTATCGGGTTGTTTCCAGAGCCGGGAGGATCGCGATGACGGTTGCCATCATCGATTATGGCTCGGGCAACCTGCACTCCGCGGCGAAAGCGTTCGAGCGCGCCGCGCGCAGCATGGAAGATCCGCAGAAGATCATGGTGACGCGCGATCCCGATGCGGTGTTCCGCGCCGACCGCATCGTGCTGCCGGGCGTCGGCGCCTTCGCCGATTGCCGCAAAGGCCTCGATGCGCTCGACGGCATGCTCGAGGCCTTGACCGAAGCTGTGCGGGTCAAGGCGCGGCCGTTCTTCGGCATCTGCGTCGGCATGCAGTTGATGGCGACGCGCGGCAAGGAGCATGTGACGACCGACGGCTTCAACTGGGTCGCCGGCGACGTCGAGAAGATCCAGCCCCGCGAGGAGAACCTGAAGATCCCGCACATGGGCTGGAACACGCTCGAAGTGCTGCGCGAGCATCCCGTGCTGGAGCGCCTGCCGCTTGGGCCGGACGGCCGCCACGCTTACTTCGTGCACTCCTATCACCTTAACGCGGCCAATGAGCAGGACGTGCTGGCGCGCGCCGATTACGGCGGGCCGGTCACAGCCGTCGTTGCAAAAGACACCGCGATCGGCACGCAGTTTCACCCCGAGAAGAGCCAGCGCTTCGGGCTGGCGCTGATCTCGAATTTCCTGAAGTGGAAGCCGTGATCCTCTTTCCTGCCATAGACCTCAAGAACGGACAGTGCGTGCGCCTGGAGCAGGGCGACATGGCGCGCGCCACCGTGTTCAATCTCAATCCGGCGGCGCAGGCGCGCGCCTTCGCTGCTCAAGGATTCGAATATCTGCATGTCGTCGATCTCGACGGCGCCTTTGCCGGCAAGCCGATGAATGCGCAGGCCGTCGAAGCGATGCTGAAGGCGGTGACGATGCCGGTGCAGCTTGGCGGCGGCATCCGCGATCTCCGGACCGTGGAAGCCTGGCTCGACAAGGGCGTGGCGCGGGTCATCATCGGCACCGCGGCGGTACGTGACCCCGAGCTCGTCAGGGGCGCCGCGAAGAAGTATCCCGGCCGCGTCGCAGTCGGCCTCGACGCGCGCGACGGCAAGGTCGCGGTTCAGGGCTGGGCGGAGACCTCTGAGGTGACGGCGCTCGAGATCGCCCGGCGTTTCGAGGATGCCGGCGTTGCCGCGATCATCTTCACCGACATCGCCCGCGACGGTCTTTTGAAGGGCCTCAACCTCGAGGCCACGATCGCCCTTGCCGAGAGCATCTCGATCCCCGTGATCGCGTCCGGCGGTTTTGCTTCTATCGATGATGTGAAGGCATTGCTGGAGCCACGCGCCAAGAAACTCGCCGGCGCCATTGTTGGCCGCGCGCTCTATGACGGCCGACTCGATCCCGACGCCGCGCTAAAACTGATCCGCAGCGCCAGCGCCGCGGCTTAGGAGACGACATGTTCAAAGTCCGCGTCATTCCCTGCCTCGACGTCAAGGACGGCCGCGTGGTCAAGGGCGTCAATTTCGTCGACCTGCGCGATGCCGGCGATCCCGTGGAGGCGGCGATCGCCTATGACGCCGCCGGCGCCGACGAGCTCTGCTTCCTCGACATCACCGCGACCCATGAAAATCGCGGCACCATGCTGGACGTGGTACGGCGGACCGCCGAGGCCTGCTTCATGCCGCTCACAGTCGGCGGCGGCGTCCGCACCATCGACGACATCCGCACGCTCCTGCGCTCCGGTGCGGACAAGGCGTCGATCAATTCCGCGGCGGTCAGCCGTCGCGAATTCGTGAAAGAGGGTGCCGAAAAGTTCGGCGAGCAGTGCATCGTGGTCGCGATCGACGTCAAGCGGGTCAATCGTGCCGGCGGTTCCGACCGCTGGGAAATCTTCACCCATGGCGGGCGCAAGCCCACCGGCATCGAGGCGATCGAATATGCCCAGGAGGTGGTCTCGCTCGGCGCCGGCGAGATCCTGCTGACATCGATGGATCGGGACGGCACAAGGCAGGGCTTCGACCTTGAGCTGACGCAGGCGATTGCCGATAGTGTCCCCGTACCGGTCATCGCCTCCGGCGGGGTCGGCAACCTCGATCACCTCGTCGACGGCATCCGGAAAGGGCACGCCACCGCGGTCCTGGCGGCGTCGATATTCCATTTCGGCGAATTTACCATCCGCCAAGCCAAGGAGCACATGGTGCGTGCAGGGCTGCCCATGCGTCTCGATCCCTAGGACTCGCCGTCACAAAAGTGCTAAGCCCCCTCCGGGGGAAATTGCCGGCGTCCGGCCGGTCTGGGTGCTTGAGTATGTCGCGTTTCACGGTCCACGATCTGGCCGCCATCATCGATGCCCGCGCAGCGTCGGGGGGAGAGGCGTCCTATACCAAGAAGCTGCTCGACAAGGGCGCCGAGCATTGTGCCAAGAAGCTCGGCGAGGAAGCGGTCGAGACGGTGATCGCCGCGATCGAGAACGATCGCGATCATCTCATCGCCGAAAGTGCCGATCTGGTGTTTCACCTGCTGGTGCTGCTGAAGGCCCGCGGCGTGAAGCTCGAGGACGTCGAGGCGGCGCTGGCGCAGCGCACATCCATGTCCGGCTTGGAAGAGAAAGCGGCGCGCAAGCGCGACTAGGGCATGATCCGGAAAAGCGGGCAACGGTTTTCCGAAAAGATCATGCCCAAGCAATAGTTCAGTTAGGGCACGGCCATGGATATTCAGGCACCCGACCAGCAATATAATCCGTACCGGATCTTCTCGCGCGAGCAATGGGCGAAATTGCGCGACGACACGCCGATGACGCTGGAGCCAGGCGAATTCGAGCGGCTACGCTCGATGCATGATCGGCTCGACATCCACGAGGTCGAGGACATCTATCTGCCGTTGTCGCGGCTGCTGTCGATCTATGTCGACTCCACGCAGCGGCTCTATTACGCGCAGCGGCAATTCCTCGGCATCCAGGACCGCAAGATGCCCTATATCATCGGCGTCGCGGGATCGGTCGCGGTCGGCAAGTCGACCACGGCTCGCGTGCTGCAGGCGCTGCTCGCGCGGTGGTCGCCGCGGCCCAAGGTCGATCTCGTCACCACAGACGGCTTCCTCTATCCGAACGCCGTGCTCGAGCGGCTGGGATTGATGCAGAAGAAGGGCTTTCCGGAAAGCTACGACCAGCAATTGCTGCTCTCGTTCGTGAGCGACATCAAGGCCGGGCGGCGGCCGGTGCGCGCGCCGGTTTATTCGCACCTGACCTACGACATCGTTCCGAACCAGTTCATCGAGATCGATCGTCCCGACATCCTGATCGTCGAAGGTGTCAATGTGCTGCAGACAAGCCGCTTGCCGCGCGACGGCAAGGCGGTGCCGGTGGTTTCCGACTTCTTCGATTTCTCTGTCTATATCGATGCCGATGAGCCGGTGTTGCGCGAGTGGTACGTCAAGCGCTTCCTTGCCCTGCGCGATACCGCGTTCCACGACCCGCGCTCCTACTTCCACCGCTACGCCGTGCTGTCGGACGAAGAGGCCACCGCCACCGCGATCGCGATCTGGGAACGCACCAACCGCGCCAATCTCGAGGACAACATCCTGCCGACCCGTCCGCGTGCGACGCTGATCCTGAAGAAGGGTGCCGACCACGTGGTGGAAACAGTCGCACTGCGCAGGTTGTAACTCCTGTCGTCCCCGCGAAGGCGGGGACCCATAACCACAGGCAGTCGTTGTGGCGCGGGCAAGCGGTTGCAGCGGAGCACATCACAAAAGCCTGTGGTTATGGGTCCCGGGTCAAGCCCGGGACGACAGCGTGCTACGCCGCCAGATGTCGCGATGCGGCGAGTTCTTTCAGCGCTTGCTCCAGCTTCTCGCGATCGAGCGGCTTGATCAGAAAGCCGTCCATGCCGGCTTCGAAGCAGGCGGAGCGATCCTCAGCCAGCGTATTGGCTGTCAGCGCGAGGATTGGCGTTGCTCGGCCGGACTGGCCGGCTTCGAGTTGCCGGATGCGTTTGGTGGTCTCGATGCCGTTGAGCTGCGGCATCTGCACGTCCATCAGCACGAGGTCGTATGGCGCCCCTGTGGATTTCGCCGATGACCAGGATTGAAGCGCCTCTTCGCCATTGGTGGTCATCACCACCTGATGGCCGAGACGCGTCAGCAGCGAGCGCATCAGGAGCGCGTTGATCTCATTGTCCTCGGCAACCAGGATCGATAGCTTCTTATCGGACAGTGAGGCCTGCGTTGAACTGTCCCCTATCGGCTCCACAACGGGCTCCGCGACGACGCTCGGCGACGCGACCTCGGGCGTGGCAGTCAGACGAGCGGCGAGCGAGACGGCGCGCAGCGGCTTGACCAGATAGCCGGTGAACGGCGCGTCGGCGGACCGCCGCAGCTCCTGCCGGGTCGCCGGCGTGAACATCACGATCCGCTGCGTCGCATGCAGCCGCGCCACTTGACTGATGCGGCTGATCTCGGCCGCTCCCAGCGCATGGTCGATCAGCACGGCGTGCCATGAACGTTCGGGCAGCAAGGCCTCCGCCACCGTGGTATCTGACACCATGCAGGTCTGTGCGCCCCAGCGCTGCAAGCGGCGCGATATCAGCGAGGCTTCGATGCCTTGCGGGGCGACCAGCATGATCGATCGTCCCGCAAGGTCGGGCGGGCTGAACACGGGCGCGGTGTTGCCGTCGGAAGCGGCGAGTGGGATCGAAACTTCGAAGGTCGAGCCCGCGCCCGGCGTGCTTGCAAGCGCGATGCAGCCGCCCATGCGTTTGATGATGCGGTCGCTGATGCTGAGGCCCAGTCCCGTGCCGCCATAGCTGCGCGCAATGCCTTCATCGGCCTGCTCGAACTCGCGGAAGATACGTTGCTGCGCTTCCGGTGCAATGCCGATGCCGGTGTCGCGCACCAGGAAGCTGATCTCATTCGGCCGGATGCCGGGCTCGACGACGAGGGCGACGCCGCCGGTCGCGGTGAACTTGATCGCGTTGCCGGCGAGGTTGAGCAGCACCTGGCGCAGCCGGGCCGCGTCTCCGATCACCTCCATCGGCAACCGCTCATCGATATAGGCGGCGATCTCGATTCCTTTGGCTTCCGCCCTTGGCGCCAGCAGTTCGGTGATGTCCTCGATCAGTTTCGAAAGCGCGAACGGGCCCTCTTCGAGATCGATCTTGCCGGCTTCGATCTTGGAATAGTCCAGCAGTTCTTCGATCAGCGACAGCAGCGCGTCGCCGGAGGTCTTCACCGCCTTGGCGTAGGTCATCTGCTCCGGCGTCAGCGGCGTATCCATCAACAGGCCGCTCATGCCGATGATGCCGTTCAGCGGGGTGCGGATCTCGTGGCTCGCCATCGCGAGGAAGCGCGACTTGGCGCGGTTGGCCGCATCGGCCTGATCGCGCGCGTCAGCGAGCGCGCGCTCGCTTTCGGTGCGGTCGGTCACGTCACGCCCGACGCTTTGCATCTCCGCAGGCCGTCCTGCATCGGTGCGGACGAGGCCCTCGCGCCAGGCGATCCAGCGCGGCCCGGAGGGGTGCGCGATCTTCTGGTCGTAGACGCGGGTGCCGCTTGGCTCCAGCGCAGTGTTGCCCTGTTCCAGTACCTCGAAGGCGAAATGGCTGCCGATCAGTTCGCCGCGCGGTTTCCCTGCGAGGTCGCAATAGGCGTCGTTGACGAAGGTGATCATGCCATCGGCGTCACGCAGCACGATCAGGTCGCTTTGCGATTCGAACAGGCTGCGCGCGCGTTGCTCGGCCTCCTGCAGTTCCCAGTTGCGGTCGGCGAGCGCCTCGTTGTGCTCCGCGATCATGCGCAACTTGCCGCGCATCAGCCGCAGCCGGACATTCAGTACGACCAGCGCCACGCAGGTGAGCGCGAAGAGCAAGCTGACACCCACAGCGATGGAACGTGGGTCACGATCGGAAACCGCGCCAACGAGCAATGCATAGCCACCGGTGAAGACCGCGGCGAACACGACGAAGGTGCGGAGGGTGAAGACGACCCAGGCGTGACGCCGCCCGAACCGAAGCAGGCGGAGCTTCAGCCGATAGGTCCACATCATCGCCGATCCCCTGATCACCTGCTTTGGAGGCTGGCAGCTTGGGCCACCCCGCATGTTGGGTCGACGATGCGTCGGCGACCTTGCAAAGTGCTTGAGACGGCGTCGCGTTCCGGCCCGCGATGCGAACAGGGTTGATAATGCGTTAACGATCGTTGCTACAGCGAAGCGGCCTGCAGTCGGCGGTGCCCACCATGCGCGCCGACGATCAGCGCCGCGGCATCTCGCACCGAGAAGCTCTTTGAATGAACGAAGATCCGGTAATCGGCCGGGCCGTCCTGCGAAAGATAGATCACGGGATCGGTTGCCGTAGGATTGGCCGAGATCGCGACCAGTTGTGGGACGCCGCTGCTCTCGCAGGCGCCGGGCTCGCTATCATCGACATCATCGATGACGGTGAAATCGGCGGCTTCCGCGCTATCGGAGATCTGGACCCGCACGGTGGCGGCAGCCGGATCGTCCGTGAAGCTGACATGGAGCTGGGCGAGCCAGGGGATCGATGCGATCTGCACGGTGGCACCGCCGGCCTCGATGCAGGGATGCGAGCCCGGCAGCAATTCACCGCGGGCAACAAGCGCGAACGCGGCCAGCGGCACGACCGAGGCCAGAATCTTCAAACGCAACATGACACCACTCACTCAAGCCGCAGCCGGCTAGAATTGCGCAGACTTATGGTTGGCGGAGTGTAAAGAGAACTGGTTACCGTCGCGTTGACGCGAAACTGCTGGACGCGCTCTACGCCGCGCGCCTGATATCGTCGGCCAGCGCGCGGTAGGACAGCGCTTCCGCGAGGTGCAATCGGCCGATCTTCTCCGTGCCATCGAGATCGGCGAGCGTGCGCGCGACGCGCAGCACGCGGTGATAGCCGCGCGCGGTGAGGCGCATGGTCTCGGCTGCATCACGCAACAGTTTTTGCCCCTGCGCGTCCGGCTGGGCGATGGTCTCAAGCAGCGATGACGGTGCCTCGGCGTTGGTGCGGACGTTGGGCATGCCGGCGGCGGCATAGCGCGCAAGCTGGATGTCGCGCGCGGCAGCAACCCGCGCCGCCACTTCCGCCGATCCTTCAGAAGGCGGCGGCAGGATCAGGTCGGCGGCGGTCACTGCCGGCACCTCGATCCGCAGATCGATGCGGTCCATCAGCGGACCGGAGATGCGCATCTGGTAATCGGCGGTGCAGCGGTCGATGGGCCCGCGCTTGCAGGCATAGCCGGGCTCATAGGCATGACCGCAGCGGCACGGATTCATTGCCGCCACCAGCATGAAGCGCGCCGGATAGGTGACGCGATGGTTGGCGCGCGAAACCGAAACCTCGCCGGTCTCCAGCGGCTGCCGCAGCGAATCGAGCACGCGCGGATCAAACTCGGGCAGTTCGTCGAGGAAGAGCACGCCCTGATGCGCGAGCGAAATCTCGCCGGGCCTGGCGCGCATGCCGCCGCCGGTGAGCGCCGCCATGCTGGCGGAATGATGCGGGCTGCGGAACGGTCGTCGCGCGGTCAAGGCGCCGTCGCGGATCTCGCCGGCCACCGACGCGATCATGGAGACTTCCAGCAGCTCGGACGGCGACAGCGGCGGCAGGATCGAGGGCAGCCGCGCCGCCAGCATCGATTTGCCGGCGCCGGGCGAGCCCATCATCAGCAGGTGATGCCCGCCGGCCGCCGCGATCTCGAGCGCCCGCTTGGCGCTTTCCTGGCCCTTGATGTCGCGGAGGTCGAGCAGCGTCTCCTTCTGCTCATGCACCTTCGGCTGCGGGCGCGACAGTACCTGCGTGCCCTTGAAGTGATTGGCGATCTGGATCAGCGAGTGTGCGGCGATGATCTGGATGTCCGGGCTCGCCCACGCCGCTTCGGAGCCGCAGGCCGCCGGGCAGATCAGCCCCTCGTCGCGCGAATTGGCGCCGATCGCCGCCGGCAATACGCCCGCAACCGCTGCGATCGAGCCGTCCAGCCCGAGTTCGCCCAGCAGGGTAAAGCCGTTGAGTGCATCCGGCGGGATGGCCCCGATCGCCGCCATCAGCCCGAGCGCGATCGGCAGGTCGTAATGGCTGCCTTCCTTGGGCAGGTCGGCGGGCGCCAGATTGACGATGATCCGCCGCGCCGGCAAAGCGAGGCCTGAGGCGATCAGTGCCGAGCGAACCCGCTCCCGCGCTTCGGAAACCGCCTTGTCCGGCAGGCCCACGATCGCAAAAGCCGGCAGTCCCGGCGCGACCTGCACCTGCACGTCGACCGCGCGAGCCTCGATCCCCTCGAAAGCGACGGTGGAAACGCGTTGAACCATGCTGCCCCCTTGCCACAATCGAGGGTAGCCGAAGGCAGCGCCAAGCGCAAGAACATTACGGGAACGCGGGCTCCGGGACCTACCGCTCGGCCGTCCCAGAGCCCCGGGCAGGCTTAAAGCGTCATCTGCATCGGTTCGGGATAATAATGGAAGCCGTCGCCGACCTTGGCGACATGGCCGTAACCGGGCCAGGCGAAGTGATAGGACATCACCGGGGTCTTGTTGGCCGCCAGCATCTCCAGCAGTCTCACCCGCGAGGCCGCTGCCTGCTTCGGGTCGGTATCGTAGGAGAACTCCATCCGCGGCCGCTCGAGCAGCAGCACCGCGTGATGCGAGAGATCGCCGAGGAAGGCGAAGGATTTGCCGGCCGAGCTCACCATGAAGATGTGGTGGCCGACGGTGTGGCCGGGCGCTGCGATCGCCTGCACGCCGGGGAGGAATTCCTGGCCGTCCTTGAAGAACACCAGGCGGTCGCGGACCGGCATGAGATTCTTGCGCGCGTGAATGACAAAGTCCTTCAGCGGGCTGCCCATCTTGCCTTCGTCGGTCCAGTAGTCGAAGTCGCTCTGGGCGATATAGACCTGCGCGTTCGGGAACAGCGGCTTGTCGTTGGCATCGACGATGCCGCCGATGTGGTCGATATGCGCATGCGAGCAGACGACGGCGTCGATGTCCTCAGGCTTGATGCCAGCCTCCGCCATGCTCTTCTGCTGGCGGCCGGTGGTCGGACCGAACGCTTTCGACGTGCCCATGCCGGTGTCGAACAGGATCAGCTTGTCGCCGGTGTTCACGATCGGCGAATTCTGCTCCAGCACGACATTGTCGGGCGACAGGAAATTGTCCGACAGCATCTTCTTCACTTCTTCCTTCGGCACGCCGGTGAAGGTGCCGGAGGGATCGCCGAGCGGGAGCGGGCCGTCGGAGACGACGGTGACTTCGGCATCGCCGAGAATGAAGCGGTGCCAGTAAGGCGTTTGCGTGCCGAGCTTCGGCGCGCGTGCCAGCGCGCTGCCGCCGAGCAGCGTGCTTGCACCAAGGCCGGCGCCGAGCGCGAGCAAGGACCTTCGCGAGACATTGATCGTCATGCTTTTCCTCCACGATTTTTGTCGAGTTATCTTTGGCAAGTCGCCGCGTTGCCGCCCGCGAACAGGTCCTGCCCCGCGACCTGAAGGCGAGCAAGGGCATGCTGCGCCTGCCGTCGCAAGCTGACAAGAGGTCTCAGAGAGGAAGGAAGACGAACGGCCTTACGATTTCGTGCGCTTTGACTCGATCACGTCCCAGATCCTGGCGGCCACGTCCGGACCGCCGAGCCGCGAGATGGCGCGGATGCCGGTCGGCGAGGTAACGTTGATCTCGGTGAGATAGCCGTCGATCACGTCGATGCCGACGAACAACAGGCCGCGCTCGCGCAAGGCCGGGCCGAGCGTCGTGCAGATCTTGCGCTCGCGGTCGGAGAGTTCGGTCGACTGCGCCGCGCCGCCGCGCACCATGTTGGAGCGCAAATCGTCCGCCGCCGGCACGCGGTTGACGGCACCGGCGAATTCGCCGTCGACCAGGATGATGCGCTTGTCGCCATGCTTGACCTCGGGAAGGAAGCGCTGGATCACCCAGGGCTCCTTGAACGTCACCGAAAACATGTCGAACAGCGAGCCGAAATTCATGTCCTGGGGCATCACGCGGAACACCGCGGCGCCGCCATGGCCGTGCAACGGTTTCATGACGACAGCGCCATGCTCGTCGCGGAAGGCGTTGATCTCGTCGAGGTCGCGCGAGATCAACGTCGGCGGCATGAGCTGCGGAAAGTTCATCACAAACAGCTTTTCCGGCGCGTCGCGGACGCTGGCAGGATTGTTGACGACCAGGGTCTTCGGGTGAAGGCGCTCGAGAAAATGCGTCGAAGTGATGTAGGCGAGATCGAACGGCGGATCCTGCCGCAGCAGGATCACGTCGAAATTGGTCAGCGGCTCGCGCTTCGGCTCGCCGAGCGTGAAGTGATCGCCGATCTCGTCGCGCACGGAAAGGACCTGCACCGGCGCCACCAGCTCGTCGCCGCGCAGCGAGAGCTTGTCCGGCGTGTAGTAGGAAATGCCGTGGCCGCGCTTCTGCGCTTCGAGCAGCAGCGCGAACGTCGAATCGCCGCGGATGTTGATGCGCTCAATGGGATCCATCTGGACGGCGACGTTCAATTTCATGGGCTTTGGGTCCGGTCTCTCGAGGAAGTCATGCGCTGGCGTCGAACGCCGCTAACAGATGGCGCGGCAGATGCTTGGGCGCAATCAGCATGGCGTCGAAACGCATGTCGAATTCCGCATGTTCGGGATGCGCCATCAGCCAGGCCTGGGCCGCAGCAATGATGCGCTGTTGCTGGCGCGGCGTGACGGCATAGGCGGCCTCATCAAAGCTGGCGCGGGCCTTGACCTCGACGAAGGCGAGCAGGTTGCGCTTGCGCACCACCAGGTCGATCTCGCCATAGGGCGTGCGGAAGCGCTTGGCGAGAATGCGATAGCCCTTGGCCATCAAATAGGCCGCGGCGCGGCTTTCCGCCGATAGCCCGGTGCGGAACGCAGCGACCCGTTCCGGCGAGGCGAGCTTTGTGTCCGCCCCCTGCGGCGAGCTGCCGTCACTCTTGGCCATCGTCGCCCCGCAGTTCCTTTGCGAGTTCGAGAGCGCGGGCATAGACCTCGCGCCGCGGTCGGCCGGAAAGCTCGATTGCATGCGCAACCGCATCCTTGACGCTGTCGCGCAGGAGTGACGCGCGCAGCAGTTCGTCGAGCTGATCCTGCCCCATCACCTGCGCGTCCGCCGGCGGCGGACCGATCACCAGCACAAATTCGCCGCGCGTCTCCACCGCGTCCCTGGCCGCCGCCAGTTCGGCGATCGGGGCGCGCCTGATCTCTTCGTGCAGTTTTGTCAGCTCGCGGCAGATCGCGGCGTCGCGCCCGCCCATGATCGCGGCGAGGTCGGCAAGCGTCTCCTGCACGCGGCTGCCGGATTCGAACAGCACCAGCGTTGAGTCGATCCTGGCGATCTCAGAGAGCCGCGTGCGCCGGGCCTGTTCCTTCGCAGGCAAGAAGCCCTCGAAGAAAAAGCGGTCGGTCGGCAGCGCCGCGACCGAGAGCGCCGTCAGCACCGATGATGCCCCGGGCACCGCGACCACGTGGTGCCCGGCGGCGCAGGCCTCGCGCACCAGCTTGAAGCCGGGGTCGGAGATCAGCGGCGTGCCGGCGTCGGAGACCAGCGCGATCGCGGCGCCCTCGGCCAGCCGCTGCAGGATTTTTGGCCGGGCCTGGGCCGCATTGTGCTCATGGTAGGGGGTCAGCTCGGCTGCAATCGTGTAACGCTCGGTCAAACGGCGGGTGATGCGGGTGTCCTCGCAGGCGATCAGGTCCGCACCGGCGAGTGTCTCCAGCGCGCGCAGGGTGATGTCAGCGAGATTTCCGATTGGTGTTGCAACCAGATGGAGGCCGGGAACCGGCCTTGGCGCGTTCAGCACATGACCGCCGATGGAAAATGTCCTGTTGGGGACGTCCATCCCGGCGTCAGCGCCGTATCTTGAGCTGGCTTTTGCGCGCATAATGCCAATCTAGAGCATCATCCGGAAAAGTGGCCACCGGTTTTCCGAAAGATCGTGCTCGAACGAAGAGTGCGAGAGCGCCGGCGCCATAACGCGCTTGCGTCTTGCGGAGTGGGGGCGGCTGTGCTGCGCCTTGGTGAGGGGGGTCGCGGTCCATAGCGAGCAATTCACCATGGGGATAATCCCTTTGTTTTGGTTAACTATTCGCCGACAATATGCCTGATTCCATCCTCCATTGGTTCGGCAGTTGGAATCCTGGCCCGAACACGGCCGGTCAAGAGAAGAGACGAGATGCTGGGCCCGCATAGCCGCAAACCAAAATCCCCGGGTGTGCAAGGTTCCGCCGCGACCCGCCGGACAGCACTCGGGCTGATGCTGGGTGCTCCCCTGCTGGCCGCCTGCTCGGGGGTGCAGCAGACCCTTAGCCAGTTTACCAGTCCGTCCGGCTCGCCGCAGCCGGAAGCAGCCCCCGCCGGACCGCAGCAGCAGCCGCAGGCGATCGGCAACGGGCAGGTCAAAGTAGGGCTGATCTTGCCGCTGTCGGCGGCCGGCAATGCCGGCCTTGCCGGGCAGTCGATGAAGAACGCCGCCGAACTGGCGCTGGCGGAATTCCAGAACCCGAACATCCAGCTCCTGATCAAGGACGACGGCGGCAGTCCGCAGGGCGCCTCCCAGGGCGCGCAGCAGGCGATCGGCGAGGGCGCGGAGATCGTTTTGGGCCCGCTGTTCGCGCAGTCGGTGCCGGCCGTCGCCCAGGTGGCGCGCGGGCGCGGTATCTCAGTAATCGCGTTCTCGACGGATTCGAGCGTGGCGGGACGCGGCGTGTATCTCCTGAGCTTCCTGCCGGAGTCCGACATCAACCGGATCGTCGAATATTCCGCGAGCATTGGAAAGCGCTCCTTCGCCGCGCTGGTTCCCGACAATGCCTATGGCAATGTGGTCGAGGCCGCGTTCAAGCAGGTGGCCGGCCGCAAGGGCCGCGTCGTCGCGTTCGAAAAATACGGCGCCGATCGCGCCACGCCGGCACGCACGGTGGCGCAGTCGCTCGCCCAGGCCGATGCGCTGTTGCTCGCCGATGACGGTGATTCGGTGGTAGCGACGGCAGACGCGCTGACCGCAGCCGGCGCCAATCTGCGCAACATCCAGCTTCTGGGCACCGGCCTGTGGGACAATCCGCGGCTGTTCGCGAACCAGGCGCTGCAGGGCGGTCTGTTTGCCGCGCCGGATCCGTCCGGCTTCCGCGCCTTCGCGGGACGTTACCGCAGCAAATACGGCTCCGAGCCCGTGCGCACCGCAACGCTCGCCTATGATGGCGTTGCGCTGGTGGCCGCGCTGGCGCGGACGCAAGGTGCTCAGCGCTTCCAGCAGGAAACGCTGACCAATCCTTCCGGCTTCGCCGGTATCGACGGCCTGTTCCGCTTCCGCGCTGACGGCACCAACGAACGCGGCCTTGCGGTGATGAAGGTTGCGACCAGCGGCGCCCAGGCGGTCGCGGGCTCACCGAAGAGCTTTGGGGCATGATGAAGCGGCCGTAGCCCGGTGAAGCGCAGCGCAACCCGGGATTCTGTCGCGAGCGGATGGAGAGGCCCCGGATTGCGCTTCGCTCCACCCGGGCTACGAATTGTGCGTCGACTACGCGGCCAAATCCGCCACCACGGCATCCAGCACCGGGAAACCTGACTTGGTCACGCGTAGCCGTCCGTCGGTGTCGACGATGATGGCGCCCTCTTCGCGCAGCACCGCGATGCGGCGCGGGTCGAGTGCACGGCCTGAGAGCGACGCATAGCGCGTGGGGTCGATGCCTTCGGCGAGCCGGAGCCCCATCAGCAGGAATTCGTCGGCGCGCTCCTCGCTGTTGAGCACCTCGTCCGTGACGACGCCGCTGCCATTGGTTTCGACGCGCATCACCCAAGCTTCCGGCCGCTTCTCGGTCGCGGTGGCGTGACGGCGGCCGTTGATGTCGAGGCGGCCATGTGCGCCCGGGCCGATGCCGGCATATTCGTCGCCACGCCAATAGACGAGATTGTGCCGGCACTCCGCACCTAGGCGGGCGTGATTGGAGATCTCGTAGGCCGGCAGGCCTGCTTGCGTACAGACCTCTTGCGTCACGTCGTAAAGCGCGCGCGCGACCGCCTCGTCCGGCGTCTGCAATTTGCCGGCGGCATGCAGACCAAAGAACGGCGTGCCTTCCTCGATCGTGAGTTGATAGAGCGACAGATGCTCGGTGGCTTCCGCGATCGCCTGCTTCAGTTCGTCGGCCCACATCGCGGGAGTTTGATCGGGCCGGGCGTAGATCAGGTCGAAGGAATAGCGATCGAAAGATTGGCGGGCGACGGCGACCGCATCGAGCGCTTCGCGCGCAGTGTGTAATCGCCCCAGCGCCTTCAGCGAGGCATCATCGAGCGCCTGCACGCCGAGCGATACGCGGTTGACGCCGGCGGCGCGATAGCCGCGAAACCGTGTGGCTTCGACGCTCGTCGGATTGGCTTCCAGTGTCACTTCGACATCGGTAGCGACGCGCCAATACTTGCCGATCGCATCCAGGATCGCGCCGACCGTCTGCGGCTGCATCAATGACGGCGTACCGCCGCCGAGGAAGATCGAGGACACTTCGCGGCCGGGGACGCGCGCCGCGGTCGTCTCGATCTCGCGCGCAAAGGCGCGGGCAAAGCGCGCCTCATCGATCTGCGTATGCCTGACGTGGCTGTTGAAATCACAATACGGGCATTTCGACAGGCAGAACGGCCAGTGCACGTAGACGCCGAAGGCTGCCTGGTCCCGGTCAGTCAAGGCATATCTCCGCCAATTTGACGAAGGCACGGGCCCGGTGCGACAGGCCGAGTCCGAGCGGCGGCAACCCGTGCTTCTCGACGCTCGTCATCTCGCCGAAGGTGCGGGTATGGCCATCCGGCAGGAACATGGGATCATAGCCGAAACCCGCGGTGCCGCGCGGCGGCCACACCAAAGTTCCATCGGCGCGCGCTTCGACCTCTTCGAGGTGCCCATCCGGCCAGGCGACACAGAGCGCGGAGACGAAATGAGCGCTCCGGCGGTCAGGCGTCGTGGCGCCACGTTCCTGCAAGAGGCGCTCGATCCGCGTCATCGCGGCGGTGAAATCCTTGTTTTCGCCGGCCCAGCGCGCCGAATAGATGCCGGGGGCGCCGTCCAGCGCGTCGACCACCAGCCCGGAATCATCAGCAAATGCCGGGAGATCGGCGGCCTTGGCTGCCGCAATCGCCTTGATCGCGGCATTGGCGCGAAAACTGTCGCCGGTCTCCTCGGGCTCGCCAAGACCGAGATCGCCTGCCGAGATCGCCTCCACGCCATGCGGCGCCAGCAATTCGCGCATCTCGGCAAGCTTGCCGGGATTGTGGGTCGCGATCACGAGCTTTCCAGTGATTCGGCGGTGCATGGCCTATTGACTACGCCACTGCCATTTTCTGCAAGTCGACCAGCCGCGCCACGCCCTTGCGCGCCAGCGCCATCAGCGCCAGGAACTCGTCCTGCGAGAACGGCGTCTTTTCCGCGGTGCCCTGTACCTCGATGATGCGGCCGTCGCCGGTCATGACGAAATTGGCGTCGGTCTCGGCTTCAGAATCCTCGGCATAGTCGAGGTCGAGCACCGGCGTGCCATTATAGATGCCGCAGGAGATGGCCGCGACGTTGTCGCGCAACACGTTGGTTTTCAGCATGTTGCGGGTCTTCATCCAGTTGATGCAATCGGCCAGCGCGACCCAGGCGCCGGTGATCGAGGCGGTGCGCGTGCCGCCATCGGCCTGCAGCACGTCGCAATCGACCGTGATCTGGCGCTCGCCCAGCGCTTCCAGGTCGATGGTGGCGCGGAGCGAACGGCCGATGAGGCGCTGGATCTCGATGGTGCGCCCGCCCTGCTTGCCGGCGGAGGCCTCGCGCCGGGTACGTTCCAGCGTGGCGCGGGGCAGCATGCCGTATTCGGCGGTGACCCAGCCGCGGCCCTGGCCCTTCAGCCATGGCGGCAGGCGGTCTTCCAGGGTCGCAGTGACCAGCACATGGGTGTCGCCGAATTTCACCATGCAGGAACCCTCGGCATATTTGACCACGCCGCGTTCCAATGAGACGGGGCGCAGTTCGTCGGGTGCACGGCGGCTTGGCCGCATGGGAATCCTCCGGGAATTCGAGCGAATATGGCTGGCGGTGCTTGTAGGAGCGGGCAGCCGCAGCGGCAAGCTTTTTGGCCACCCTCCCTGGCCGTAATGCACGCTTGTCACCGGGCGTGTGGATGGTCAAATTAGACGTAGTTGTGAGGGAATTTTACTGGTGGCTCAACACGAACCGGTTGGTTTGATCGCGCCGCACGCCGGGCTTGCCCAGCTCAACGAGCGTTCGCGCGACATTTTCCGTCAAATCGTCGAAAGTTATCTGGCGACCGGCGAGCCGGTCGGCTCGCGTAACATCTCGCGCCTGATCGCGCTGCCGCTGTCGCCGGCCTCGGTGCGCAATGTGATGTCCGATCTCGAACAGCTCGGACTGATCTACGCGCCGCATACCTCCGCCGGCCGACTGCCGACCGAATTGGGCCTGCGCTTTTTCGTCGATGCGCTGATGCAGGTCGGCCATCTCACGGAGGCGGAACGGCAATCGATCCAGAGCCAATTGGCTACTGTCGGCCGCGCGCAGTCGGTCGAGGCGGCGCTCGATGAGGCCTTGATCCGGCTATCCGGCCTCACTCGCGCCGCCGCCGTGGTGCTGACGCCCAAATCCAATGCGCGGCTGAAGCATATCGAGTTCGTGCGGCTGGAGCCGGAACGTGCGCTGGTGGTGCTGGTCGGCGAAGACGGGCAGGTCGAGAACCGGGTGCTGAGCTTGCCGCCGGGTGTTCCATCCTCGGCACTGATCGAGGCCACCAACTTCCTCAATGCACGCATCCTCGGCCGTACGCTCGCCGAAGCGCGGCTCGAACTCGAGACCGCGCTGGGACAAAGTCGCGCCGAGCTCGATCAATTGACGCAGAAGGTGATCTCTGCAGGGCTTGCGAGCTGGTCGGGCGGCGACAATGAAGACCGGCAGCTCATCGTGCGCGGGCACGCCAATCTCTTGGAGGATTTGCATGCGCTCGAGGATCTCGAGCGCATCAAGTCGCTGTTCGATGATCTCGAGACCAAGCGCGGCGTCATCGACCTTCTGGGGCGTGCGGAAAGCGCCGATGGCGTGCGGATCTTCATCGGGTCGGAGAACAAATTGTTCTCGCTCTCGGGGTCCTCGACCATCGTTGCGCCCTATAGCGACGGCGCCGGCCGTATCGTGGGTGTGCTCGGCGTGATCGGGCCAACCCGGCTGAATTATGCGCGGGTGATCCCGACCGTGGACTATGCCGCGCGCCTCGTCAGCAGGATCCTCGGCGGCTAGAGCATTTCCGGTTCTGATGGAATCAGAACCGGAACTCTAGATTCTTGTTTTGACGCGTTTTCTTCACGCGAACCGGTGTCCACCCTCGGATCAGGTCCGAGGGCATGCTTCGCTCCAAAACGCTCTAACCCCGAAACGGGGCCGGTTGCGCTTGATTTTCATGGCCCAAAGCACGATATCCGGGCCAGCCAATCCCTTAACTGTTGATCAGACGTGATTTTTCGAAAAGGCAAGCCATGACCGACCCGAACCGGCCAAACGACAACGCCGAGAACCCGGCGCAGACCGGCGAGCCCGTGGTCTCGAAGCCCTACGTCATGCCAGACGATCCCGAACAGGGATCGGCGGAAGCCTTGACCAAGGAGCTCAATGAAGCGCGCGATCGGACATTGCGCACGCTGGCCGAGATGGAAAACCTGCGCAAGCGCACCAGCCGCGAGATCGCGGATGCGCGCGCTTATGGCATCACCGGCTTTGCCCGCGACATCCTCGACATCGCCGACAATCTGCAGCGTGCCCTCGACGCCGTCCCGGCGGAGGCCAAGGCGGCCGCCGACCCCGGGCTGAAGGCCCTGATCGAGGGTGTCGAATTGACCGAGCGCTCGCTGCACGCCACGCTGGAGAAGAACGGCGTCAAGAAGTTCGATCCCACCGGCGAGAAGTTCGATCCGAACTTTCAACAGGCGATGTACGAGGTTCCCGATCCCTCCGTGCCCTCGGGCACAGTGGTGCAGGTGGTCCAGGCCGGCTACACGATCGGCGATCGCGTGCTGCGTCCGGCGTTGGTCGGTGTCTCCAAGGGCGGCGCAAAAACCGCGCCGGCTTCCGCCGCACAGCAGAACTGAATCTGCTCAACGCATCCGCTGACGGAATGCTGTTAATGCCGGCCTCGACAAAGGCCGGCAGAGATAGATGTTATCGCGGCTGAATTCCGTCGCGCACGCTGCGGAAGCGCGGGAATGCGGTCGACCATTGATCGCGCGGCGAGGAGCCGATGATGCGCAGCGAGGTCTGCGCACCGAACCGCAGCCATTGCACGATGGTGACCGGCGTATTGTCCTTGCCGCTCACCGCATCGATCCGTGTCTCATAGCCGGGCTGGCCATCGATGCGGATCGGCTCCGACATCGTGATCCGTCCGTCGCGCACGCCGGGAATCGTGGTCGCGATCTGCTGGGCAAAACGGCCGCGATCATCGGGAGAGGCGGCGGTCGAGCCGATGATGCCGATGATCATGAAGGGCGCCACCTCGAACCCGCTCTTCTCGTCGCCATCGGCGACGATCAGCGCGGCGCCGGGTGCCAGCGTGCGGACGTTCTTGAAGTTCGCCAGATCGGTCATCTTGAACGGCATCAGCCCGAGCTGCTCGTCGACCGGAACCTGATCCCGGATCGCGGCGGTCGAAAACATCTGGCGGACGGCGTCATCGGTATAGATCCTGGCGGCATTCTCCGGGACCTGCATGGCGACGTAGCCGGAGAAGGTCGGCCCGGGCAGGATCATCGAATAGCGCCGCACAGCGCCGGCGCCATCCTTGGCATTCTCGACCGTGTAATAGGCAAGGCCGGCAGCGGTCTCGATGCTCTCCGGCTTGATCCCGCCGGTGCCGCCCGGGTTCGCCTTGAAGGCATTGGCGACCTCGCCATAGGCCTCCGCCGGCAAATCGGTGACCAGCACCTTGACGCCCTGGTCCTCGGTCTCGAAGCCGGTGAAGGTTTTCGCGCGATTGAGCCCCACTAGCGGCTTCATCCCGACCCGGGCGCCCGGCGGAAAGACCACGTCCGCGGCAAAGGCGGGAAATGCGGCGGCAATGAACAGGGTGACCGCGGCGAGGAGGCGAATGGGGTTCATGTCAAGGATCTACCGGGTTTGGCATTGAAGCCGTTCAATGGGCGGCCGGTGCGGGCCGCAAGCTGTCGGGCCTCGTTCAGTTGGCCCGCTTTTAGCGGTTTTGATGGCCCGACGACAGGGGCGGGCGGCTCCATGCAGCCTGATGGCACAGGGTGCAATGTCGCAGCTTTCTTGCGCATTCGTTAATGTGGCCCCCAAGACCAAGCCTGGGACCAAAACAGGACCAGACAGGTCCCGGGCCGGGCTGACACAATCTTTCAAACGTCAGTCTTTTCAGACCTCAAGGTTGCGTCCAGTCCTTGCAGGCCTTACCCCCCCTCCTATATGAGGCTCATCGTCGCAATATCGCGAGCATTTGAACGTGTGGGGGTTCGGTTCGGTGCGCCGTCAGGGCCCAGCCAACCTGCCTTAGAAAGAAGGAAATCAGAATCATGGGAAAGGTCATAGGGATCGACCTCGGCACCACGAATTCGTGCGTTGCCGTAATGGATGGCAAGAACGCGAAGGTCATCGAGAATTCCGAGGGCATGCGGACGACGCCGTCGATCGTCGCCCTCACCGATGATGGCGAGCGCCTCGTCGGTCAGCCGGCCAAGCGCCAGGCGGTGACCAACCCTGAACGGACATTCTTTGCGGTGAAGCGCCTCATCGGCCGCCGCTATGACGACCCGATGGTCGAGAAGGACAAGAAGCTTGTCCCCTACAAGATCGTCAAGGCATCGAACGGCGATGCCTGGGTCGAGGCCGACGGCAAGACTTATTCGCCCTCCCAGGTCTCCGCCTTCATCCTGCAGAAGATGAAGGAGACCGCGGAAGCGCATCTCGGCCAGAAGGTCGATCAGGCCGTCATCACGGTTCCCGCCTACTTCAACGACGCGCAACGCCAGGCCACCAAGGACGCCGGCAAGATTGCGGGCCTTGAAGTGCTGCGCATCATCAACGAGCCGACCGCGGCCGCGCTCGCTTACGGTCTCGACAAGACGAAGTCCGGCACGATCGCGGTCTACGACCTCGGCGGCGGCACCTTCGATATCTCCATTCTCGAGATCGGTGACGGCGTGTTCGAGGTGAAGTCGACCAACGGCGACACCTTCCTCGGCGGTGAAGATTTCGACATGCGGCTGGTGAATTACCTGGCCGACGAGTTCCAGAAGGAGCAGGGCATCAACCTGCGCAACGACAAGCTTGCCTTGCAGCGTCTGAAGGAAGCCGCTGAGAAGGCCAAGATCGAATTGTCGTCGACGACGCAGACCGAGATCAACCTGCCCTTCATCACGGCCGATCAGACCGGACCGAAGCATCTGACGATGAAGCTGACCCGCTCCAAGTTCGAAGCGCTGGTCGACGACCTCGTGCAGAAGACGATCGAGCCCTGCCGCAAGGCGCTGAAGGATGCCGGCCTCACCGCCGGTGAGATCGGCGAAGTGGTGCTGGTCGGCGGCATGACCCGCATGCCCAAGATCCAGGAAGTGGTGAAGCAGTTCTTCGGCAAGGAGCCGCACAAGGGCGTCAACCCGGACGAAGTCGTCGCCATCGGTGCTGCGATCCAGGCCGGCGTGCTGCAGGGCGACGTCAAGGACGTTCTGCTGCTCGACGTGACCCCGCTGTCGCTCGGCATCGAGACGCTGGGTGGCGTGTTCACCCGCATCATCGACCGCAACACCACGATCCCGACCAAGAAGAGCCAGGTGTTCTCGACCGCCGAGGATAACCAGAACGCGGTCACCATCCGCGTCTTCCAGGGTGAGCGTGAAATGGCGGCCGACAACAAGATGCTCGGCCAGTTCGACCTGATGGGCATTCCGCCGGCCCCGCGCGGCATGCCGCAGATCGAGGTGACCTTCGACATCGACGCCAACGGCATCGTCAACGTCTCGGCCAAGGACAAGGCGACCGGCAAGGAGCAGCAGATCCGGATCCAGGCATCCGGCGGCCTTTCCGAAACCGACATCGAGAAGATGGTCAAGGACGCCGAGGCCAACGCGGCCGAGGACAAGAAGCGGCGTGAGGCCGTCGACGCCAAGAACCATGCGGACGCGCTGGTGCATTCCACCGAGAAGGCACTGGCCGAGCATGGCTCGAAGGTCGCCGAGAGCGGGCGCCGCGCCATCGAGGACGCCGTCAGCGACTTGAAGGAAGCGCTGAAGGGTAATGATGCCGAATCGATCAAGGCCAAGACCAACGCGCTCGCGCAAGCTTCGATGAAGCTCGGCGAAGCGATGTACAAGCAGCAGGCCGAAAGCGATGCCGCAAAGGACGCTGCGAAGGATGACGTCGTCGACGCGGAATTCACCGAGGTCGACGACGACAAGAACAAGAAGTCTGCTTAAGACGCGGGCGTAGGATGATGACCCCCATGCCAAGAGCGCGCCAAGCGTCTCCATGGATGGGGGTCATTTTCGTTAAGCCGAGCACTGCATCTTGCCCGACGCATGGTTCGGCAAGAGGATGAATTCGGGCGGGTTTGACTGATGTCCACCAAGCGCTGCTATTACGAGACCCTCGAGGTCGATCGGAACGCGGACGAAACCAAGCTGAAAGCGGCTTTCCGCAAGCTCGCGATGAAATGGCATCCGGACCGCAATCCCGGCGATGCCACGAGCGAGGTGAAGTTCAAGGAAATCAACGAGGCCTACGAGGTCCTGAAGGACAACGACAAGCGCGCCGCTTATGACCGCTACGGCCATGCCGCGTTCGAGCAGGGCATGGGCGGCGGCGGCCCGGGCTTCGGCGCTGGTTTTGCCTCTTCCTTCTCCGATATTTTCGAAGACCTGTTCGGCATGGCCGGGCAGCGGCGTAGCGGTGGCCGCGAGCGCGGCGCCGATCTTCGCTACAACATGGAGATCACGCTCGAGGAAGCGTATCTCGGCAAGACCGCGCAGATCGAAATACCCGTCTCCGTCACCTGCGAATCCTGCTCCGGCACCGGCGCCAAGGCCGGTACCAAGCCGAAGACCTGCTCGATGTGCGGCGGCGCCGGCCGCATCCGCCAGGCCCAGGGCTTCTTCACGCTGGAGCGCACCTGCCCCGGCTGCCAGGGCCGCGGCCAGATGATCGAGGACGCCTGTCCGTCTTGCTCCGGCTCCGGTCGGGTCACGCGCGAGCGGACGCTGTCGGTCAATATTCCCCAGGGCGTCGAGGATGGCACCCGCATTCGCCTCGCAGGCGAGGGCGAAGCCGGCGTCCGCGGCGGCCCGTCCGGCGATCTCTACATCTTCCTGTCGCTGACCCAGCACGCGTTCTTCCAGCGCGATGGCGCCGACCTGCACTGCCGCGTGCCGATCTCGATGGTCACCGCGGCCCTGGGTGGCGAGTTCGATGTGCCGACCATCGACAAGGGCAAGACCAAGGTGAAGGTACCGGCCGGAACGCAATCCGGCCGCCGATTCCGCATTGCATCAAAGGGGATGCCGGTGCTGCGCTCGCGCCAGACCGGCGACATGTATGTCCAGGTCGTGGTCGAAACGCCCCAGAATCTGACCAAGAAGCAGCAGGAATTGCTGACGGAGTTCGAAAAGCTCTCCTCCGGCGCGACGCAACCGGAAGCGGTAGGTTTCTTCTCCAAGGTCAAGGACTTCTTCGGCACTCGGACGGGTACCTAGCGTGGTCGCGGAAGCGATGGGCGTAACAGTGCCGAAATCCAAATTGGTGCATAGCGTTATCGCCGAACTGCGTTGCGGTTCGGCGGAACAGATGCGCGGGCGATCTGCTTGACCATAACGGCTTCGACCTATACCTCTTTATGACTGTTTTCTGACAGCCGCTCGCGCGGTCCCGCCTGGTAGCGACATGCCCCTGCAATCGTCCGTGCGTCCGTTGAAGAAGCCCCGTCTCGACGACGAGGTCCGCTTCCTCCGGTCATGGATCGAAAAACCGCTGCATGTTGGCGCGGTGATGCCGTCAGGCCGGTTGCTCGCGCGCACGATGGCGCAATATGTCGATGTCAGATCGGAAGGTCCCGTCGTCGAACTTGGTCCCGGGACCGGTGCGATCACCAACGCGCTGATCGAACATGGCGTCGATCAGAAGCGGCTCGTGCTGGTCGAATACAATCCCGGCTTCTGCGCGCTGCTGCGCGAGCGCTATCCGCAGGCCAAGGTGGTGCAGGGCGACGCCTACAGGCTTCGGGAATCGCTCTGGGACGCGTTGCCCGCGCCGGCCGCAGCGATGGTCTCCGGCCTACCGCTGGTCACCAAACCGATGATCACGCGCCTGAGATTGATCCGCGACGCCTTCGCGGCCCTGGCGCCGGGCGCTCCCTTCGTCCAATTCACCTATTCGGTCGTCCCGCCGATCCCGAAATCGCTGCCGGGCGTGTCCACAGAAGCTTCCGAGCGGATCTGGATGAACCTTCCGCCCGCCCGGGTCTGGGTGTATCGCAAAGGGCGGTGACACCCGCGCGTCGCGCGGCGGGTCTGCCGAACGCGATTCAAAAATAATGTCTGCGCTGAAAATACTTGTGATCCCGGGGTCGCTGCGATCAGGCTCGCTCAACGCGAAGCTCGCGGCCGTTGCGGCGCATGAATTCGCGCAGGCGGGCGCCGAGGTCAGCCGCATCTCTTTGGCCGATTTTCCGCTGCCGATCTACGACGGTGACCTGCAGGCAAAATCCGGCGTGCCGAAGAACGCGATCAATCTCAAGCGCATGATCGGCGCGCATCATGGCGTCCTGATCGTGACGCCGGAATATAATTCCTCGGTGCCGCCGCTGGTCAAGAACACCATCGATTGGGTGAGCCGCGTGCAGGATCCCCATGAAGTTCGCGGTCAGGTGTTTCGCGATCGTGTCTTCGCCGTCGCTGCCGCCTCCGGTGGCCGGCTCGGCGGCAGCCGCGCATTGGCGGCGCTGCGCCTCATCCTGTCGGCCTGTCAGGCCCCTGTGATCCCGAACCAGCTCGCGCTGTCATTTGCCGAACATGCCTATGACGATATGGATCGCTTACGGCATCCCGCCGATATCGAGGCGATGCAGGCCATGGTGCGGCAATTGATCGACCTTTCTCAACGCATGATGTGAGGTGACATGCAGCCAGCCGATATCGCGCCGAAGGACCGATTGATCGTGGCCCTCGATTTGCCCAGCGTCATCGTAGCGGAAGCGATGATCGACAAACTCGGCGACAGCGTGAATTTCTACAAGATCGGCTATCAGCTCGCTTATGCCGGCGGCCTGCCGCTGGTGCGCGCGCTCGCAAGCGCCGGCAAGAAGGTCTTCGTCGATCTCAAGCTGCATGACATCGGCAACACGGTGGCGCGCGGCGTCGAGAGCATCGCGACGCTCGGCGCGACCTTCCTCACCGTCCACGCCTATCCGCAGACCATGAAGGCCGCCGTCGAAGCACGCGCGGGATCGAACCTCAGGATTCTCGCGGTCACGGTGCTGACGTCCTATGACGACAATGATCTCCACGCCGCCGGCTATCGCTTCAACATTGCCGATCTCGTCGAGGCGCGCGCCCAGCAGGCGCAGGTGCTCGGCGTCGATGGGCTCGTGAGTTCGCCGGAGGAGGCGGCCTCGCTGCGCAAGATCGTCGGGCACCAGATGAAGCTGGTGACACCAGGCATCCGCCCGGCCGGTTCCGCGAGCGGCGATCAGAAGCGCATCATGACGCCGTCACGTGCAATCGCCGCCGGCGCTGACTATCTGGTGGTGGGACGGCCGATCCTGGAAGGTGCCGACCCCAAAGCTGCCGCAGAAGCCGTCCAGGCTGAGATCGCGCAGGCGCTCGGATAGTAACAAAGGAGAAAAAGGGATGGCCAAGGGATATTGGATCGGACGCGTCGACGTTCACAACGAGGAAGGCTACAAGCCATACATCGCGGCCAACGCGGCCATCTTTCAGAAATTCGGTGGCAAGTTTGTCGTGCGCGGCGGCAAGTTCACCACAGTCGAAGGCCAGAGCCGTTCCCGCAACGTCGTGATCGAGTTTCCCGACTACGAAACGGCACTGACTTGCTATCGCTCGCCAGAATACCAGGCCAACATCAAGGTCCGCCAGCCGCATTCGATCGCCGATCTCATCATCATCGAAGGCTATGACGCGCCGCAGTCCTGAGCCGGCCTTCTTCGCGAGAAGGTGACGAGCCACGCGTTGTCCGAATAACAGTCGACAGGAAATGATCCTGCGCGGGATAGCTGATAGGCTTCGGCCAGATGATTGCGACGCCGTCCACCGTATCCACGAGCTTCATACGGTCCGTCGCAGCGATCGCGACCGCAGTCGGCTTTGCCGGCTCCGCGCGCGCGGAGAACATCGAGCTTGGAATGCCCGTCGGCTGCGAGATTGGCCGGACCTGCTATATCCAGAACTATGTTGACGACGATCCGTCGCAATCGAGCCGCGATTATAAATGCGGCACGCTCACCTACGACGCACACAACGGGACGGACTTCCGCATACCCTCGCTCGCGGCGCAAAGATCCGGCGTGGACGTGCTCGCTTCCGCAAGCGGCCGCGTTCTTCGCACGCGCGACGGCGTGCCCGACGCCACCGGCAAGCCAGCTCGCGAGGCCGTGCGCGATGTCGAATGCGGCAACGGCGTCCTCGTCGAACATCCTGGCGGTTGGGAAACCCAATACTGCCATATGGCCAATGGCAGCCTGGCGTGAAGCCCGGCGACGACGTCGCCCGCGGGCAGCGGCTCGGCCGCATCGGTCTGTCCGGGCTGACCGAATATTCTCATTTGCATTTCACTGTGAGGTACAAAGGAGCCGTCGTAGATCCCTTCGCCTACGGTGCTGTTCCCGGCTCATGCGGCAGCGGCGAATCGCTTTGGCAGCCCGCGCTCCGCGCCCGGCTTGCCTATCAGGAACGAGCGGTGCTGAACGCCGGCTTCATGAGTAGTCCGCCGACCATGGAACTCATCGAGGAAGCAAGTGCGGAGGGGCAGTCCGTATCCGCCGATTCCCCCGCGCTTGTTGCCTTCGTTCGTGCCATCGGACTGAAAGCGGGAGACACCCAGGGGCTGGTGATCAAGGACCCGCAAGGACAAGTTCTCGCCGAAAACCGAGCTGCGCCGCTTCAGACCAACAAGGCACAGTACATGTTGTTTGCGGGAAAGAAGCGCCCGCCGAACGGCTGGGGCCGCGGCACCTACAAGGCAACCTATACTGTCGAACGCGACGGCCAGGTCGTCTTGGAAAAGCAGTTGGAACTAGCGCTATAGCCATGCGGGATGGCGTCCTGAGCGATCCCGCCGGCGGGGTCAGGTTGGACTATCGTTCTGCCCGCCTCGTTTCCAGCTTTTGCTTGCCTATGGGAACGTCTCGCAAGAGACTCGGTTGCCGGAATGGCCTGCGCCCGCTATAGGGCGTGGTGAGGGATAAGCCATGGCCGATATGCGCTTGATCGTTGCGGGGGCCGGCGGCCGGATGGGCCGTGCCTTGACGCGCGCCATCTCGGAGACTTCGGGCGCAGTTCTGACCGGTGCGCTGGAAGCGCCCGGTTCTGACCTCCTCGGAGAGGACGCCGGCATGCTCGCGGGCCTGCCGGCCAACGGCGTCAAATTATCGGCTGATCTTTGGTCGCTCTCGGCCAATGCCGACGGCATCCTGGATTTCACCGTGCCGGCGGCAACGATCGCCAATGTCGCGATCGCGGTCCAGCGTGGACTCGTCCATGTCATCGGCACCACCGGGCTGTCAGCGTCCGACGACGCGGTGATCCGAAGCGTCACCAACCGCGCCGTGGTGGTGAAATCAGGCAATATGAGCCTCGGTGTCAACATCCTGGCGGCCGTCGTCAAGCAGGTCGCGAAATCGCTCGACAATGCCTTCGACATCGAGATCGTCGAGATGCACCACAAGGCCAAGGTCGACGCGCCCTCCGGCACCGCTCTCCTGCTCGGCGAAGCCGCCGCCGCCGGCCGCGGTGTTGCGCTCGAGAAGCACTCGGTGCGCGGCCGCGACGGCCACACCGGGGCGCGCCGCACCGGCGATATCGGCTTTGCGTCGCTCCGCGGCGGCACGGTGCCCGGCGACCACAGCGTGATCTTCGCCGGACCGCATGAGCGCATCACGCTGTCGCACCTTGCCGAGGACCGCATGATCTTTGCGCATGGCGCGATCAAGGCGGCGCTATGGGCACATGGCAAGGAGCCCGGGCTATACTCCATGATGGATGTGCTGGGGCTGTCCGACGTCTAACGCATGATCCGGAAAAGCGGGACCGGTTTTCCGATATGATAATGCTCAAACAAGAACGGAATTTGGAATGAGCGATCGTCTTCTCGTGCTGGTGCGCCATGGCCAGAGTGAATGGAATCTGAAGAATCTCTTCACCGGTTGGAAGGACCCCGGTCTTACCGAGCAGGGCATCGCTGAAGCAAAAGAGGCCGGGCGCAAGTTGAAGGCGCAGGGACTGTCGTTCGATATCGCCTTTACGTCGGTGTTGAAGCGCGCGCAGCATACGCTGGATCTGGCACTCGCCGAAATCGGCCAGACCGGATTGAAGACGCTCAAGGACCTCGCGCTCAATGAACGCGATTACGGCGATCTCTCCGGTCTCAACAAGGACGACGCTCGCAAGAAGTGGGGCGAGGAGCAGGTCCTGATCTGGCGCCGCTCCTACGACGTCTCGCCGCCCGGCGGCGAAAGCCTGAAGGATACGCTGGCGCGCGCGCTGCCCTATTACGTGCAGGAAATCCTGCCCTGCGTGCTGCGCGGCGAGCGCACGCTGGTCGCCGCCCACGGCAATTCGCTACGCGCGCTGATCATGGTGCTGGAGAAACTGTCGCCCGAGCAGATCGTGAAGCGCGAGCTGGCGACCGGCGCACCGATCATCTACCGCCTCAACGCCGACTCCACCGTTGCCTCCAAACTCGACCTGGCGGCGTGAGCGGCAGCGTCGAGATATCCGTTCTCGACGCGCCCGTACCGGACGCAGCCCTCGAGCAACTCGCATCGGTCCTCGTCGATTGTGTCGAGGGCGGCGCCAGTGTCAGCTTCATGGCGCCGTTCTCGCAAGCCGACGGGCTTGCGTACTTTCGTAAGGTCGCGGACGCGGTCGCGTCAGGCGAGACTGTCCTGCTTACAGCAAAGCTCGATGGCAGGATCATCGGCACGGTCCAGTTGGGTCTCGACACGCCGCCCAACCAGCCGCACCGCGCCGATCTGAAAAAGATGCTGGTACACCGTTCCGTCCGCGGGCGCGGCATCGGCGCAGCTCTAATGGCGCAGATCGAAGTCGAAGCCATCAGGCGCGGCCGCTGGCTGCTCGTGCTCGACACGGTGCCGGGCGAGAACGGCTATCGCCTCTACAAGCGCGCCGGCTGGACCGAGAGCGGAATCATCCCGAACTACGCGCTGTTTCCTGACGGCGCGCTCTGCGACACGGCGGTGTTCTGGAAGCGGTTGGATCAATAAGAAACCGCAGGGTGGGCAAAGCGAAGCATGCCCACCATGCTTCCACGATTTCGCTCGGAACGGTGGGCACGCTGCGCTTTGCCCACCCTTCTGTAACGGGCCTTGCTCAGTCAATCCCTTTTGCGTCATCCACTCGCCGGGGTCTCGCTTCTG